>CAZFNT010000557.1:0-3038 GCA_964520315.1 uncultured Gemmatimonadota bacterium | reverse complement strand
AGAGCGAGTTCAGCACCTCGGCGATGTTGAGATCCTCGAAGGACTCCCGCTCCATCACGTGGCACCAATGGCAGGTCGAGTAGCCGATCGAGAGCAGAACCGGCTTGCCCTCCCGGCGTGCCCGCTCGAAGGCCTCGTCCCCCCAGGGGTACCAATCCACCGGATTGTGGGCGTGCTGCAAGAGGTAGGGGCTCGACTCGAGGGCGAGCCGGTTGGTGTAGCGCGGCCACCCCTCGTCTTGCACATGGACGGCATGGACCGGCAGCCCGTGGTGCATCACCGCGGCATCGAGGCTCTCCACGAGCTCGGGCGGGCGGGCCGCGGCCCCCGGAAGCGTGATCCCGGAAGGAGCACCCGGCCCGGGCGGATCGATCGATTCAGAGGAAGCGGAAGAGATGAGCACCAGAGTCGCTCCGGCACCAAGCAAGCTGTTCTTGGTCACGAATCCTCCCTGTGCATCCACAGCCCCTACAACGTGTCTATTCGCGATGGCTCCGTCTTCGGTGGTGTCGGCTCGGCGAGCCGCGGCTCCTCGTCGAACTCCCAATCGGGAAAGCGCATCCGCAGCCGCTTCATGAACACCTTGGCGCTGAATTCGCGAAAGAGGAACACCCGTTCCTCGATCTCACCACCGAGCGCTCGCCGTCCACGGATCTTGTAGAGGTAGTTCTGACTGGCCAAGGCGCATCTCTCCCGGTTGGAATCCTCGCAACCATAACAGGACGAAATCGGTCCCCGGTCCAGATTCCCGCCTATCGGCCGATAAGAAAACCAGCGACGTGTCTCCCACCTCTCGTAGCTGGAGCGGTAATACGATGGACTGGCTCTACAAGGTTTTCCTCGCGTCTCTTGCAGCCTGGATCGTGCTCGCGGCGAGGGCCGCCGAAGGGATCTGACCGAGGTAGCGCGAACCCCTGACTCCCGCGGATCAGAGGCTTCTTGTCGCCCCCGCGAATCCGACTCGCGGCGCACTCACCACGGCGGGACGAAGCGACCACCACAGCGCCATGCCCCAGCCCGCGAGTGTCCAACCCACCAGGGCGTTGACCATCACGATCTTCGTGGAGCGCGGATGCACGCGGAAAAGCGCTACCAATGAAGGGGTCAGGTAGATCCCCAAAACCAGGCCGAAGAGAAGCTGGATCGCTTGTTGTGACATGGGACTCTCGCCAATCTGACGGCCGGGGGGGCGCGACCAGGGTCTACTCCATCGATCGGATCGAATCTCGGTGCGATCCACTTGATGATAAGCTCTGTTCGTGTCTCACGCACCTTCCCAGCCCCTTCTCGCGCGCCTGCGCGTCCTTTCCGACCTCCTGGAGAACTCGGAGGGGGACGAAACCGACCGGCCCTCGCCCGCGATCGCTGGCGCGCTCTCCGCGCTCGAGGCGAACGCCAACGAATGGGCACGCTGGATCGAGTCCGCCGAGCTCGAGAGGCGCTTCCTGGCCGCCCACCCCCGCGCCAGGCACTATCTGGAAGAGCTCGAAAGCGACCGGGAGCGCCTGCTCGCCGAGCTCCGCGAAGAACTCGGCGAATCACGCGAGAGAGAGCTCGACGAGAAGCGGATCGCCCATCTGATCCGGGCGTGGACCCACCACGTGGAGTCGATCGCCCGAATCGAGGTCAGAGCTTCTACGTGAGCCGCCTCACAACCGCATCGCCAACGTCGGTCGTCGTAGCGCTGCCACCCATGTCATAGGTGCGTGCATCACCATCGCGGATCACACCAGCGATCGCCACTTCGAGACGCCGAGCCCGGTCATCTTCACCGAGCCAGTCGAGCATCAGCTTCGCCGTGAGCAACATCGCCATCGGGTTGACCTTGTTCTGCCCCGTGTACTTCGGCGCAGATCCGTGGGTCGGTTCGAAAACAGCGTATTGGTCGCCGATGTTCCCGCTCGCGGCGAAGCCGAGTCCGCCGACCAACTGAGCACACAGATCGGAAATTATGTCGCCGAACATATTGCCCGCCACCAGCACACCGTACTGTTGCGGGTTCTTGACCAGCCACATACACATGGCGTCGATATTCGTCTCCCAAAGATCGATCCCCGGGTAGTCCCGAGCGACCTCGCGCGCCGTACGCACCATCAGCCCCGATGTCTCCCGCAGCACATTCGGCTTCTCGACCACCGTCACGGTCTTGTAGCCATGTGTCTTCGCGAACTCGAAGGCCTGCGTGGCGATACTCCGCGCGCCGTTGCGCGTGATGATACGGGTCGACATCGCGATATCGTCGAGAGGAACATCGGCGAAACGCCGCATCTTCGGATGGTTGCGCATGAGCACATCCATCACTTCAGCAGGGAGAGGATTGAACTCGATGCCGACATAGAGCCCCTCGGTGTTCTCGCGGAACACGACCAGATCGATGTCGTCGCGATGATTGAGCGGATTCCCCTCGAAAGCCTTGCAGGGCCGAAGATTGGTATGGAGATTGAACTCCTGCCGCAACTGCACGATCGGGCTCGAGTACACCAATCCCGTCTCTTGCAGCTCGTCGATCAGCGCCTCTTGTGCCTCCTCTTTCGGCATCGAAGTGATGGCGCCGAAAAGGGCGCAGTCGGTGTTGCGCAACAGATCGAGCGTGCGATCGGGAAGCGGATTCCCCTCGGTCCTCCAGAACTCCCAACCGATATCTCCGTGGGGATACTCCGCGTCGAGACCGAGCGTGTCGAGCACTTGTCGCGCGACGTTCATGACGTCTATGCCGATGCCGTCGCCCGGCAGCCAGGCGATCTTGTACTGAGCCATTTCTACTCCGGTGGGTGGATGAGCCGACGACCTCCGAGAATCCGCAAGAGCGGACTGCAGACTACCAGAAACGAGCCGTGCGGGCTAACTCTGCCGATATCTCGATCGTTGAGGATTAAGAGGATGGGGGATTGAGTATTGATCCTCCGATCGCCGTCATTCGTCACCAGGCAAGCCCCGCGGCTCCGCGCCCCCCGAACCTCCCGCCCTGTCCTCTCCAGAGGTGGAAGAGCCCACGCGCCCCACCCAGGCCCCGCCGCACCGCCCCCGTCCTCGCCTCG
>CAZFNT010000556.1:0-3040 GCA_964520315.1 uncultured Gemmatimonadota bacterium | reverse complement strand
GGACTCCCACGTTGTGATCATCGCATCTCCGATCGAGACGATTCATGAGCCTCGACGATGCATCATTCGGCACCGTGAAGTGGGGCGGGATGTTCGATCGTTCAAGGAAGGCACGATTCAGGCTCTTCGCCAAGATCCTGATATCGTCGTCATTGGGGAGATGCGTGATCCCGACACCATTATGACGGCGCTCGAGATCACGGATTCCGGGCACAAGGTGTTCTCGACACTGCACACTTCGAGCGCCGCGGAGTCGGTGGACCGGATCATCGGTGAGATGCCCGCGGTCGAACAATCGCGCGTGAGGCTTCGCTTGGGCGATGTGCTGAGCTGTGTCGTAAGCCAGAAGCTGGTTCCAGGGGTCGGGGGCGGACGAGTGCTGGCGAAAGAGGCGCTCGTCGTAACGTCGTCTGTGCGGGCCGCCATCAAGAACAACAACGTCGGTGAAGTGTACCAGATGATGATGGAGTCGCGCGACGAGGGCATGATCACTCTCGAACAGGATCTGCATCGACTCGTCGGCGCGGGGAGGATCCGTCCCGAGGTGGCGCGAGATTTCGCCAACAACAAACGCAGAATGGAAGCGTTGCTCAATGGATAGCGAGTTCATGACGGAATATGGCCTTGCCGGAATGAGGCGCTAGGAGAGAAAGATGGCCCGTCGTCCGAAGATCGCGGTTGGGATCGCCTTGGAAGGGAACGTGTTGCGCATCGTTCAGTTGGAGCGACGGCGAGACAAGACGATCCACTTGACGGCCATCCGCCGGGCTAGCCTGATCGGCGATGATGAGCTTGAACCGGAAGGCGCGGAGCGCGTGAGGGCGGCTGTTGGTGCCGGAAGCCGCGCCGACGCCAACGCGAGAGCTTCGATGGACGGTGATCCCTTCGCTGCGACAGCCGAGGCGTCGATCGATTCCTCAGGCTCGGAAGCGGGAAGCACGCCTCTGGTGTCTGCGATTCTAGCCGGTGTCGATGGATTCACGCTTCGACATGTGGCCGTCAACGTGCCGGATACACATGTCTTCTATCATCACATGGTGTGGAAGAAAAAGGGAAACAGAAAGGAACTGCTCCAACAGGCTCGGGCGGAGCTCGATTCGGGCAGCGGCGGATTGGCTACAGAGAGCATCGATACAGTTCAGGGGCAAGGGGAAAGGGTGATTTCGGCCGCACGAGTGGGCGGTTGCCCCGTGGCGGAAGGCGCTTTGGCGGCCGAAGAGTTTATCGGTGGGAAGGTGGGCGTCGTTTCGGCCGCCCCCGACGAGATCGCATTGGCCGACCTTGCGCGAAGGGTCGCGCCACCGGCCGACGAGGAGGCGATTTCCGCGGTCATCCACATTGCAGATGACACGACGCGCGTGATTCTGATGCGGGGCTCGACAGTTCTGCGCGTGGCTCCGATCATCCATGAGGCCGTGGATTCACCGGCGCTGCCGCGCACACTGGTAAGTCGTGTGTTGCTTGCGCAGGACGAAGCCGGAGTAGGCCCGGTCGATCGATTCTTGCTGACCGGCGCCGCTGAGTGGATCGAGGCGGCGCAGTGGCTGCGGGCTGATTTTCCGGATATCGACGTGCGTTATCTGGATCTGGGCGCGATTCATGTAGAAGAGGATGCAAACACCGAAGTCGTCGACAGGTTCGCGGTCGCCCTGGGATTGGCCTGGTCGCTGCTGGAGCCACCGGATGAGGCGGCATGGATCGATCTCTTGCCGAAGGAGATACGCGAACGAAACCTGAGAGGGTTGGCGTGGCATGGCGTCGCTATGAGTGGAGTGATCGCGCTATGTGCCGCTGTGATGGCGTTTACCGGGCTCGGACTCGTGAGAGCCGAGCAGGCCGCGAGAATCGAGTGTGAGTCGGTCGATGCACAGATAGCCGACGTGCAAGAGGCGGCCATGCGAGCAATGGCCTTGGCCGAAGAAGCCGACGAGATGGAAGGGGCCCTCGAAGATCTCGCCTCGCTCGCCGGAGCGCGGAAGATCTGGAGCGACTTGGTAAGCACGGCGGCGAGTCATTTTCGCCAGATCGGTGGCTGCTGGATCACGGTGGTCGCTTCGACGAAAGATGCCGGAATGGACCTGCACGGTATGACTGTGCGACGTCCACGCTTGGCGGAGCTTGCCAACCGAATGGGCGACGTGGTACTGCGAAGCGCGTCCGAGCTGCGCGTGCGAACCCGCCCTGTCTATCGTTTCGAGCTGCGCTCGGGTAAGGACGTCGAGTCGGAGATCGAGGCCGCCCGCGCCCTCGCCGCGGCGATGGCAGCGACCGCTGCCGGCGCCCCAAGACTCGGTCCGGGATCAGACTCCACCTCAGCCGACGAAGGGTCCGAGCCGCAGCTACCGCCGGGCTCCGGACCCGACGGGAGTACAGACATATGAATGCTCGCACCAGGAACACATTGATCGTAGCGCTGCTCGGCGCCGCGGCTCTCGGCGCCAGCGCCTGGGGAGTGCGAGTCTACCTCCCCGGGCGCACGACCGAAGCCCAGCAGAGGCTGCGTCTGAGGCGGGATCTCCTCGTAGAGTATCGCGACATGGCCGCGTCGATCGAAGAAGTGAGGGCCCGCCGTGACGAGACCGAGCAGCGGTGGAAGACCCGACCGTATCGCATATCGCCCGTGTCGGCGGCACATGATGTCTACGGCGCGATCACACACATCGCCGAGTCGAAATGCCACGCGCTACCCTACAGCTACGCATTCGTCAGACGCGAGGTGGAAGCCGATGCGGAGTACGTGGTTCTTCAACTGCGTGGCGCGGGTCCCTTCATCGATGTCTATCGCTTTATCTGGGAGCTCGAGCACGCTCGTGAGATATACGGGATCGATCGACTGCGTCTGCGTTGGCTCGATGCAGGGCCGACGGAGACCGGCTCTCTCGGCTTTGAGCTCGACATTCGTGCATATACCGGCGGAGATGGAAACAAGGCCCAACTCATAGCGGCCAGAGTGGAGCCGAAGTTCCCGTGGCTTAGCTACAACCCCTTCTCGCCCCTGGTGCGTGAGTCCTTGCCGCCGAATACCGACGAGCTGGTCGAG
>CAZFNT010000555.1:0-3041 GCA_964520315.1 uncultured Gemmatimonadota bacterium | reverse complement strand
GCGGATCTTCGCCCGCAGCCCTACTGGAAGCTGCCGCCGCCCTGGACCCCGGAGTCGCCCCGACGGAGCGAATCCGATCTGGTGGACGAGCTTCGCGAGCTCTTGATCGACTCGGTTCAGGCGAGATTGCTCGCCGATGTTCCGGTCGGCCTCTTCCTTTCGGGGGGACTCGACTCCGCGTTGATCGCCGGCATCGCGCGCCCTGAGCGAGTCTACAGCTGCCACTTTCCCGAGGGGCCCGGGTTCGACGAGCTGTCTTACGCGAAGCTGGTGGCCAATGAGATCGGCGCCAGACACACCGTCGTTCGCCCCGAATGGCAAGAATTCCGCGATCAACTGCCGCGGATCATCCGACACCTCGACGCCCCGGTCGCTACTCCCTCGCCGATCGCCGAGAACGCGCTGGCCCGTGCCGCCAAGAAAGATGTGAAGGTGGTCTTGGGCGGCCAGGGTGCCGACGAGTGCTTCGGCGGTTACGTGCGCTACCTCTTTCTTCAAGCCGAGCACGAGCTGGCTAGAGCTCCCCAGCTCGCCGCGTACCACCCGATGGCGAGGCACTTCTGGGGGCCGGGTGCCTTCGGTGAGGGCGCGGACCGCTACCTCTGGATGCTCCAGCGTGGGGCGGCGCTGCCGCCCTACTTCGAGGCGAACGTCCGGCGGCTCTTCGAGCGAGAGGGCGAGATCGTCGACCGGGCCGGATTCGCCGATCTCTGTGTCACGCTGCCATCACTTCTGACGATGAACGACCGGTCGTCGGCCGCCGAAGGGCTGGAAAACCGTTGCCCCTTCCTCGATCACCGCATCGTCGAGTTCGCCTTCACCCTGCCGCCGGGCCATAAGATCCGTGGGCTCAGATCCAAGCATCTGTTGCGAGAAGCCGCCCGAGGGCTCGTTCCCGATGCGATAATCGATCGGACCGACAAGATGGGCCTGGTCGTGCCCGTGAATCGCTGGCTCCGGGGGCCCTTGGCAGCCTGGGCGAGGGAGCTCGAAGAGGGGCTCGACCGGCGCGGTTACGGCCACCTGAAACAGAGTAGCGATCGCGGCGAGTTCGACCGAAATCTGTATGCGCGGATCTGCCTCGAGCTCTGGTTCAGAGAAGTGATCGACAAGCACCCCTACTCGTAGATCGAAGTGTTTGCGTTAGAAGCGGCCCAAGCAAACCAATAGCCGATCACTTGGTTCACACGCACGAGCTGGGTTCCGGCAAGCGGCCCTTCGACGGCTCATCCCTCGATGGTCCGGATCGATCCTGTTTCTCGATCTGTGAGCGCGTAGGGGAAGAAAGCCGGCTCGCCCGGAACCTTGTCGAACTGCACATCGAGGCTCAGTCCCGGCTCGATCTCCCAGCCCCCGCCAGCGCTCCAGATCCACTCGTTCGCTGGGGAAATGCGCTGCCGCCCGGCGCGAGGCGCCATCGATGGCCGACCGATAGCTGCGCATAGATCGGTCCGCCGGACGCCCCGGTGGCAACCGATCCGTCGACATCCCACTGGCCGTCGCCCAGAGGAAGAGTCTGGGCGCTGGTTTCGAATCCGCCGATCGGCGCCTTGAAGCGCAGGGGCGCCGACAGAGGAAAGCGGGCGAGCTTGCCGCCGCCCCTCAGCCAGAAGCGAAGATCCCCCACGCCGCTGCTCGTCAACGCATCGGCCGAGCTGCGAAACTCAGACTCCACCCAAGGCAACGACAGGCCGAGGTCGATCTCCTCGAGAACCCCGATTTCGCCCTCGAAGAAAACGCCCCGCGTTTCGCTCACACCGCCGAAGTCGAAAAGGACCCGGTCCCCAGGTGCATAGGGATCGGTGGGCGGACCCGGTCGGTCGGCGAACCTCTCGTCGGTTCGCCAGAAGAAAGCGCTCGCCTCCAAGCGCATCGTGCCGGCGGGCAATGTCCATGCTCCGCCGAGGGCCGCGGTCGACGCGAAACCAGGGGCGATGAGTGTCGAAGCGATCGTGGTGGTGGACATCGGCTCTCTCCAGCAACGATGCTCCATGCATGAACGGAATGCCGGGCGTGTCAACCCTTCGTTCGGATCTCCACCCGCTCGGCTTTCGAGATTGACCGATGCCTCCACATCGATGATCCTTGGAGCCTGTATCATCATCGATCTTCCGGGCGAGACGCCGGTCCCCCTCCGCACGTCCCCGTCGAGGGTCGTCTCTTTCGGAGTCCTTACGAATGAAGAAAATCATCATCATGGGAGCCGCGGGCCGCGATTTCCACAACTTCAACACTCTTTTCCGCGGAAACGACGACTACGAAGTCGTGGCCTTCACCGCTACCCAGATCCCGAATATTCACGGCCGGGTCTACCCGGGCGAGCTCGCCGGGTCGCGCTACCCAAGCGGTATTCCGATCCACGCCGAAGAGGAGCTGGCGACACTAATCGGTGAGACCAACGCCGAAGAAGTGTGGTTTTCCTACTCCGACGTATCGCACGCCTACGTGATGGAGCAGGGCAGCAAGGTCAACGCGGCCGGTGCGCACTTCGTTCTTTTCTCGTCGCGCAAGACCATGATTCCATCAACCAAGCCTGTGGTCGCGGTCACCGCCGTGCGCACGGGCGTTGGCAAGTCCCAGACTTCCCGATACCTGAGCCGCCTCTTCAAGAAACTCGGCAAGCGGGTCGTGGCGATCCGTCACCCGATGCCCTACGGCGACCTGAACGAACAAGCCTGCCAGCGTTTCGCCACCTATGACGATCTCTACCTACACAAATGCACGATCGAGGAGCGTGAGGAGTACGAGCCGCACATCAACAACGGTTTCGTAGTGTACGCGGGCGTGGATTACGAGAAGATCCTCCGAGAGGCGGAGAAGGAAGCCGACATCATACTTTGGGACGGCGGCAATAACGACACTCCATTCATCAAGCCCGATCTCCATATCACGCTGGTCGATCCCCATCGCTCCGGGCACGAGCTCTCCTACTTCCCAGGCATGGTCAACTTCTTGATGGCCGATCTGCTGATCGTCAACAAGGTACGCCGTGCAGACCCCGAAAAGGTCGAAGAGGTCGTCGAGAACTGTCGCCGCTACAA
>CAZFNT010000554.1:0-3042 GCA_964520315.1 uncultured Gemmatimonadota bacterium | reverse complement strand
GACCTTCTCGACCGACCTAGTGCTGCTGGCGACCGGCGTCCGGCCGAACGTGGCGATCGCCCGCGAAGCCGGTGTCGAGCTGGGAGAGTCGGGCGCGATCGCCGTGGATCCGCTCCAACGCACCAACGTCGACGGCATCTACGCGGCGGGAGATTGCGCGGAAGCGTATCACCGCGTTCTCGATAGACCGGTGTGGCTTCCCCTTTGCACCACAGCGATCAAGCAAGGTCGAGTCGCCGGTTCCGTCGTCGGCGGGGCTTCGGGCTATTTCCATGGAGTCGTCGGTACCATGGCCACGGAGGTGTACGGGCTGCAAGTGGCCCGCACCGGCCTCACGATGGCCGAGGCGAAGGCTGCCGGGCTCGATCCCGTCATGGCGGTCACGAGTGCGCCGTCGAGGGCGCCGGGGCGGCCCGAGAGTCGATCGCTCGACATGGCGATCATCGCGAGCCGCAAGAACGGTCGTCTCCTCGGCGCCCATTGCTGCGGGCAGGACGGCGCGGTGCTCAGAATCAACACCTACGCCACGGCCCTCCACGCGGAGCTCATGGCGGAGGATGTCGCCACGATCGACGTCGCCTACACCCCGTCGGCCGCGCCGGTCTGGGATCCGATTCTCGTCGGCGCGTCGCTGGCCGCGCGGAAGATCGTGGAGGCGCCTCGCGCGCCGCGGGCTCGCGCGCGCAGAACGGCAGGGTCACCGTGAATCGACTTTCGTAAGGGTCTGCGCAGTAAGGACTTGCCGCTTTGGCGTCGAGATCTGGGTTAGATCTGGTCGATCGGCGAGTTCCGAAGCCGGAGGAGTAGCAGCGTTACTTCGAGGATTTGGGGACTCGCCGATCGGCCGGAGATGGCCCGGAGATTGGATGCCAAGATCGGAAGTCATTACTGCGCGGAGCTTAGAAAGCGCTCCAGTCGTTCAGCGGTCGCCGGCTTCCAGCCCGAGTGGATTTCGGCGATCGTGCCGTCCGATTCGATGAGGAGTGTGATCGGAACGCGAACCGGAGCGGAGCCGAAGAGCCTGGCGATGTACTCCTTTCTTGGGCGTCGAGCGTCGAGATGAGGCAGAGCGCGCAGAGTGAGGGGGCTTCGATCGGCATGGATCCGACCCCATCATCGATGACAGGAATGGTGGCTTCGGCGATACTGCGCCTAGAAAGCGAAGCGCAACGCATGCACAACAACCCCCGCACAGTGGAGATAAGCCCTCTCTCGATCGGTGACGAGGCGCTGGCGCTTCTTCGATTCCTCGCGGTGGCCTATGCACTGCTTTTTCTCGCGGTCTGGGGACGGACCGCCGGCGGCGTGACCGGCTATGAGCTCTTTCCCTTCCAAACGCTGTTTCGAGATCTCTCACCGACCGATCAACGGATGTTTCGGCAGGTGGGCGAAGGGCTGGTCGAAGCGCTTCAGTACCGCTCGATCGATGGTGAGTTTCCGACCGTGGAGACACTCGAAGGTGATGGAGTGCCTCCATTCGCCGCGCATCCGCTTGACGCGGGCGCATACAGTTGGACGCTCGACGTCGACGGGCTTTCGATTCGCTATATTGGCGCGGCGAGGATGGACCGCACATCGTTCTTGATCGCGATCACCGAACCCGATCCTCGTGCGCCCGATCCGGCCCATCGGTCGATGCAGTCGATCGACATACTTCATCGCCGACTCTACGACGGCACCATTCTCGACGTCGGTGTCTGGGTGCGCAGCGGATCTCCGCCGAAAGAGATCTCGGCCCTGCCCACGACTCAAGGGTGGCGGCAAGTTGTTCCTTCCGGGAGCATGCCATGAGGGTCCTTCCTCGATCGGTTCATTTGACTTTTCTCGTTTGTCTCCTTTCGGCGAGAGCCTCAGCCGATCCGAGCATCGGCGTTACGCTTCACCCGTACTATTCGTGGACAGCGAGCGTCGTCGCCGGCACAGGATTGGAGGTGCGGGCGATCCTCCCCGGCGAAGTGGATGCCGGTAGCTATCAGCCCTCGCCTGACGACATCGCCAAACTCGCCGATCTCGATGCGATTGTCGTCAACGGCTTGGGTCACGACGATTTTATCTTCGATATGATCCGAGCATCAGGGAACAAATCGGTTCTGATTATTCGGCCGAACGAGGGGGCGCCTCTGATCGCGGGCGCGCGAGGTGGATCTACGAATTCGCACACGTTTATCTCGTTCACGAACGCAATCCAGCAGAGCTACACAATTGCTCGGGAGCTCACACGGATCGCGCCTGAGCACGCGGATCGCTTTCGCGCCAACGCCCGCGATTACTCCCGCCGCCTGCGCAGGCTCAAGGCGGCCGCGGCGGAGAAGCTGGTGGCGCCGGAACGTCACCGAGTCGTGACGGTCCACGATGGCTACAGCTATCTGCTGCAAGAGTTCGGGATCGAGCTAGCAGGGGTAGTCGAGCCCGCCCATGGCCTGGTGCCCTCGGCGGCGGAGCTTCAATCGGTGGTCGATCTGCTCCGAAACGAAGACGTTCAGGTGGTCTACACGGAGGAACGCTTCCCCGAGCCGCTCCTACGTGTGCTGACTGACGCGACCTCCGCCAGCGTCTATCGCCTGAGCCACGTCGCGAGCGGCGCATACACGGCCGAGAAGTTCGAGACGGAAATGGAAGCGAACGCGCAGATTCTGGTGCATTCGCTGGTGGGCGCTCGATGAAGAATGTCGATCCGATTATCGAAGTCGAAGCGATGACCGTCCGAATCGGGCGAGAGCCGGTTCTTCGCTCCGTTTCGTTGACCGTGGAGAGGGGATCGTGTCATTGCATCGTCGGACCGAATGGAGCGGGCAAGAGCACTCTGCTCGCGGCGATTCTCGGGAAGGTCGATTTCGAGGGTGGTGCGAGGTTTCGCTGGAGGGGAGAAGGGCGCATCGGATTCGTTCCCCAACGAACGCAGATCGACACCTCGGTCCCGATAAGAGTGTGCGAGCTCCTCGCGCTCGGGCGTTCGAGGCGACCGGTGTTCGCGGGCGTCGGGAAGAGGCGCAGGCGGGAGATCGGCCGGTTGCTCGAGCGGGTCGGCCTGCCCTCGCACGC
>CAZFNT010000553.1:0-3043 GCA_964520315.1 uncultured Gemmatimonadota bacterium | reverse complement strand
GAGACCTCCAGTTTGCGCCCAAGTCCGCTACTGGCATTGGCTTGCGGGTCGAGATCGACGAGCAGGGTTCGCTTCTCGGCCGCGGCAAGGCAGGCAGAGAGGTTGACCGCGGTCGTTGTTTTGCCGACGCCACCCTTCTGATTCGAAACCGCAATTACTCTCCCCATCGGCGGGCTGGATCCTTCTGTGGATAACCTGTTAGCAACCTGTGCGTTTCTTGAATACCAGCCAGTTACGCTGGCCGATGCGGAGAAAGCATAGAGAGGGTGTGGCCCCCGACGCAAGACCGCAATCGGCCGGGTCGCCGACAGAGGCGGTGACCAAAATCCAAGACCCAATCCCTACTACGACGACGTATGCGATTGCGCCGGCCGCATTTGAGCCGGAATCTCGGGTGCAAGATAGTGGAACTGCTCCTCGCCACAGAACTCGGCTCAAGCCCAGCCGTTACAGCCACCTACGCTGCCTGGCCACGGGATCAGGTGGCGGATCCCGGGTGAGGCTTCGGGCTCGGGGGCTCGGAGGCAGATGGGCCCGCGCAGAAGTAGCCTCCCGTGTTGGCGCCGAGATCCGGATCGGCCGGAGATGTGGTGCAGCCGGGATGGCAGAATGCCCACTTGTTGTTGAGCGGACCCCTGGCTGTTTCAGCGCGCAACCCCAGCCTTTGGCCCGGGCCGGGACTCGGCGAATGGTACCGTCCCGCATTCCCCTCCGGCACTCTCCGCAACGGAACGCGAGACGAGGAGCTGCGGTCGGTGAGTCGGAGGACGAGGGAGCTACCGCGAAAGGGCTTGCTCGGGAACCGGCCTCCAGGGGGCAGGTCCACCGGAGCGACAGGCGGAAGAGCCCGACCTGTTCCACGTGGAACAGCTACTCCAGCGGCTCGACAACAACCACCTTCCTCAATCCATCCCCTACCGAGTACGTCCGCACTCCCCCTTCCGCCTCCGCGACCTTGTGGATCACGCGTCTCTCTGAGGGCAGCAACATCTTCGAACGAGCCGCCTCCCCGTAGTCCAACGCCTCATCAAGCAGATCGAGCCCCAACTCGCGCACCTTACTGTCTCGCGCATATCTCCGCTTGTTTACGTCGAGATACACCTGCCCCTCTTCTCCCGCCACGGCCTGCATCACCCCCAGCAGATACTGCAGCGACTCCAGTGTCTCGAAACGATGCCCGAGGAGTCGGTCCTCGTCGCTCTCCGACTCCACTTCGACTCGAAGCTCTTCCTTCTCCTTCACCTCTGTCACTCGCCCATCGGCGTCCATCAGCTCGAGCACGAAATCGAGCACGTCGGCGGGTCCTCTGATGTAGTCGAATTCCTTCACTTCGTCTCTCCTTCCGGTCCGGCCTCAGCGCGCGCCAGCGATGCCTCTTCGATCGTTCTCTCTCTGCTTCTCGCGCGCCACCAGCCTCTAAATCGTCGCGCCTTCGACGCTCCGTCTGTTGATCAACACCTGTTGCAGAATCGACGCCACATTGCTCACCGTCCAGTAAAGCACCAGCCCGCTCGGCATGTTCAAGAACAGCGCCGTGAAGATCACGGGCATCATGTACCCCATCATCTTCTGCCGCGGATCGGTCATCATCTGTGCCATGACCTTCTGCTGAATCAGCATGCTGGCCCCCATCAGCAAAGGCAAGATCCAGTACGGGTCAGGGGCTGAAAGATCAGGGATGTATCCTAGAAAGGGCTCCCCTCGAAAGGCAATCGTGCTCCGGAACACAATGAACAGCGCATAGAGCACCGGCATCTGCACGATCATCGGCAGACACCCCCCCAGCGGATTCACACCGTGCTCCCGGTACAACTTCATCGTCTCTTGCTGTTGCTTCTGCGGGTTGCTCTTGTGTTTCTCCTGCAACTGCTTGATCTTCGGCGACAGCGCCCTCATCTTCGCCGAAGACTCGAACGACTTGTGCGTAAGAGGCCAGAAGATCGCTTTCACCAACAGCGACACTACGATTATCACCAAGCCGTACGAAGGGATCACCTTCCGGATCACTACCATGACACCAAAGATCACCTTGCTGATCGGCCTCAGAAAACTCCCGCCGAAATCGACCGCTCGATCCAAGTCTCTGCCTGACTCCCGCAGCTCATCATAATCGAGCGGCCCGATGTAGTAGCTCTGCCGATCCGTGAAACTCTGCGCTCCCACCTGACCGCGCTTCAGCACGATCTCAAACCCTCTCGGATCGTCCTCCGGCCCCAGCCCACCAAGCTGGGCACTAACCCCAGCGCGTTCCGCCGGGATCATCGCCACCATGAAATACCGCGTCCTCGCTCCGACCCAGTCCACGGCCTTGCTGCTCTCTCTTCTTTCTCCCCGGTCGACGTCCTTCAGCTTGAAATCATCCAGTTTCGCGTCTTCCATCAGGAGCCCCTTGAAGTGCTCCTGGTCCATCTTTGCGTGGCTCTCGGTCAGCTGCAGAGGAACGCCCCATCTGCTCTCATAGGCGCCAACCCTCGAAGGCCCACTGAAGTCCATCCTCCCATCGAACCCGTGGCTTCCAGCCGAAAACGTGTACGTCCGGGTCGCCCTCGTTCCGTCCTCGAGCGCCAAATCGAATACGACCTCCACAGCCTCCCGACCCCCCAGCACCACCTCATCAGCCGAGCCGCATTCGAACACCCTTCTCCCCAGGTCCACTACTCCCCCAACCCGATCCACGCGATAGACCGCGCCCTGCTCTCCACCCTCCGACGCGTCGAAGAGCTCCACGGCGAAACCCTCGAGAGCATGACCACGACCGTAGACGTGATCGAGAATCCGAGCCCCCACGATCGCGGCGCCTCGTGTATCGAGCACAACCTCCAGCTGCTCGCTACGCACGGTCACCAATCGGCTAGGTGTTTCACTCGCTGCCTCGCTCACTGCCTCGCTCGCTACCTCCCGCTCAGTTGACTCACTCGCCCTCAGCACTTCCTCTGAAACAACCTCCGGCGCCACCACTGGCGTCTGCGTCGGCGCCTCCGGCTCGACCGCGATCCAAAACACATAAAACACCGCTATTGCAAAAAACAGCGCCCACGCGGAT
>CAZFNT010000552.1:0-3051 GCA_964520315.1 uncultured Gemmatimonadota bacterium | reverse complement strand
CGACGATTTCGACGAGCCGCTCGAACACCGCTCCAAGCTCCCGCGTGAGGAAGTCGATCTTGGCCTCGGGTCCGCCGCCTCGAGGGGAGTAGACCGTCAGAACCGGCTGCCTTTCGTCGACGAAGTCGATGAGCAGCGAGCCCAAGCCCTGCAGGCTGTCGCAGGCGTGTGGCACGACGATCAGATCGGCGATCTCGACCCCACCATCGAGCAAGAACGACAAGCCGCCCCGAACGATCGAGCAGGTGTAGGCCTGTAGGTGCCGATTACCCGATGCGGTGCGGATGCCCGGCGGTCCCCAGACCTCCATCGGCAGAACTCCGAACGCCCGGAGCAGCTCGCGGGGGTAATGAATGGGGTAGACCGCGGCGATGCGACCGCCCTTTTCGGTCCAATCGGTGGCGACCTCCTTGCGGGAGGGCAGTTCTAATCTCATCACGATCCTGAGCTTAACGGCTCGCGAAAGATCCAGCGCACCAAGAACCAGTAGCCGACGGGGGCGGCCAACCAGATCAGCTGGGGCAGCGCCGTGATCGCTTCCCCATTGAGCTCGAAGAGGCCCCGGTTCCACCGATGGTTGGGATCGAAGGCCCAGCCACCGCAGAGCAGCGACGAGAGCTCGACCATCAGCTCCGAGATCTGCCCCCACGCCAGCAGAATCGCGAGTTCCGGCGTGCCGGGGCGGCGGGCAGCGGGCACGCCTCGGGTCAGGGCCACGATCGCCATCCCTGCGAGAAACAATCCGCCGTCCCAAAGTGCGTGGGAAACGAAGAGGACCGCCGGATGAACCGGTGGGGGCACCACGAAATGAATCAGCGGCGTGGGGCTGGCGATGGCCGACCAGAAGATCGGCACCTCCCACGAAAGGCCCACCGCGACCCCGAGCCAATAGCGTCGTGCGATCGAGACGGCCCGCGGCGGCCTCATGGCGAGCCACGTGACTCCTAAGGGCAGGCCGAAGCCAACGATCAGATCAGCGAGGTAGTAGGGGAGTGCCAACATTTCCGGTCAGCCGCGTCAGCATCCCAGTGGTCGTACCGTACAAGACATCTCCGTTGGCCGCAATCGCGATCGAACCGGCGATCGTTGCGGAATCGGCTGTGTACTTCCACACGACACCGCCGCCGGCATCCAGGCAGTGAACGACACCGTTCATGTCTCCGAATACGACCTTCCCCGCAGCATCGACCGCGGCCGAGCCGCGGATCATCTCGGCACCGCTGGAGTAGCTCCAGACGGTGTTTCCAGTAGCGGCATCGATTGTACGCAGCTCCCCATTCAGCAGCGTGAGGTGAATCGCCGCCCCCGACGGACTCAAGGCCGGAATGCCGTACGATCCCGACCCGAGATCGACCGGGTCGGTCCAGATCGGTGACCCGTTCGTCACATCGAGAGCGTAGAGATAGGCGCCCGATTCGCAGTTGTGGCTCGCTGCTATGAAGAGTCGCTCATTCTCTTCGTCGATCGCGATCGCTGAGACCTGCATCGAGCCTGTGCAGACCTCCCCGCCGACAGGGTCGTCCTGGAACAACCACAGCCCCGTGCCGTCGGCGGTGCTCGCCGCCAATACGACAAACTCGGTGCCGCTGCCGAATCGAAGTGGCTGGTAGAGCACGGAGCCATCGCTCGACACGGCCACGCCGGCGCTCATGTAGTCCTGCAAGGGGTAGCCGAAGGCCTGATCGATCGGCGGAAACACGATCGCGCCCTCATCGACCCAGCTCAGGGTCATGAGCCAGTCCCCCAAGAACACGCCACCCGCGTTCATCGGCGTCAGGTCACACAGGATGCGGTGCTCCTCGGGATCCGTACTCGTATTCCTGTACTCCCACTCCAGAACGCCTCCGGCCGACAGCTTGTACACGTATCCCGACAGATCCGCGAAGTAAATACCGTCGTCAGCTCCGATGGCCGGTGATCCCATCACCGCGTCGTGAGCTTCGAACGATAGAAGCTCATACCCGAGAGGGCTGAACGCACGTACATTTCGCTCATTGCCGGTCGACACCGCTATGACGCCGTCACTCCGAACGACCGGTGATCCGAAGATCGATCCGCCCGCGTCGATCCGCCAGCTCACGGACGGCGTCGATGCGAATACTGTTGCATTGGAGCGCCCTGTGTGTTGTGCATCTCTTTGAATGCAAGCCCATTCGGGCGCCGCAGGCGCACGGGGGGCGAGCAGAACGACAGCCGTGCAAAACGACGCAACCGACCCCAGAATCGATCTTGATGCCATCGTGGCTCCCATCGAAAGGAAAGGCCCACCGCTCACGAGAGCCGCTCGTCGGCGATGTTCACCGGTGGGTAGTAGTCGTAGCGGACGCTCGCGATCGGATCCCCAACGACCGGAATCTTCGATAGATCGTTGTTTCCGACCCCTCGAGCCGCCGCAAGCCCCAAGTGGTTCAGTCCCGACAGGAACATGCCGGTTTCGGCGGGAGCTCTGGGATCATGCCCCATGATGCCGACGCACACCGCATCGGTGCAGACACCGTTCTTCCCAGCCACGAGCACGCCAAGGCCACCAAGATCGGCAAGCATGAGTCCCAGCTGATCGTGAACGAGATCGCGATCGTATCGCTTGCATCGGCGCACCGCGACCGGGCTCAGGGGCCGGTGAATCGCTGCGGTGCGTCGCGGCATCACTCGGGCCTGCGCGGCTTTCGAACCCAAGAGCGAGCCGCCCACGAGGGCACCGGCACCAAGCGTGCCCCGCCGAATGAACTCGCGTCGATCGATTCGGGCGTGTGACTTGGCCAGCTTGCGCACGATTCTTCCTTTTTGGCGCCGACTCCTGGAGTCCCGGTGTCCACGAAGCTCTTGTTGAGTTATCGGTTCTTGCCGCATCGTGTCTGAGGGAGGATAACCTCGGAGCGCTTGGCGGGAGCGCGAATACGGACTCTCAAGCGGTTGGGAGCCGTTCGCGGAAGAGCTCCCGGATCTCCTGAAGGTGGTGGTCAACGGTGTGGACCTTCCCCCGATTTTGTAGACACCTCACCGTTGAGATTTGCGCCGCACACCGGGCGAGCCACGGGACCTATGGAAGCC
>CAZFNT010000551.1:327-3075 GCA_964520315.1 uncultured Gemmatimonadota bacterium | reverse complement strand
GATGACACAGGGCATCGCCGGACGCTCATCGAAGAATGCCCGCAGAAAGCTCTCCGCCGCGCCCAACCCCGGCCCGATCGCCACCGCGTCGGCCCGTCTCGCGAGCTCGACGGCCTCGGGTGCGGCCTGGGCGCCGAGAACACCGTCTTCGGTCTGGGGAAGGGGCCGCAGCACGACCTCGAGCAGCTTGCCGGCCAGAATATCGATCATTCCGGTCGGAGCCGCGAGCACCACGTAGCCGGCGCCGGTGCGCATCGCGGCCTCGGCCGCCAGGCAGGCCGCGCCGAGCATTCCACGCGACCCCGCGAGCACCAGGAGCCTGCCGACGCTTCCCTTGTGGCAATTGGCCGGACGCCCGGGCCAGCGCTTGCGCAGATCGCCCTCTTCGATCCTGTAGCGGCGCGGAAAACCAGGAGCCCCCCTTGTAGGAATACCGATATCCGCTACTTCGATTTCGCCGGCCAGCGAGCGCCCCGGATGCAGAAGATGCCCCACCTTCAGGTGCGCCAGCGCCACCGTTCGGTCCGCACGAAGGTACTCGCCTTCGGCCCGCCCCGTATCACCCTCTACGCCCGATGGTCCGTCGACCGCGAGCACGGGGCGTCCGGACCGTCGAATCGCGCCAATGGCCGCCTCGGTTCCACCGCGGGGCGCGCCCCGCAACCCGGTGCCGAATACGGCATCGATCACCAGATCCGCGGCCGCCAACTCCTCCTCCATCGAGGGGAGCTCCCGATCGGGGATGAGAATGGGAACCCCCGATTTCCTGGCGCGATGCAGGTTCACCTCGGCATCACCCGAAATCTCTTCTTCGGGAGCGATCATCCACACCCTCGCGTCGAGGCCCTCCTCTCGCAGCAAACGCGCGACGACGAGTCCGTCCCCACCGTTGTTTCCTTTTCCCACCATCGCGAGCACCCGGTGGGCCTTCGGGTAGAAGCTAGCGACCGAATTCGCGATCGCCCTGCCGGCGCTCTCCATCAGCGTCAGCGACGGAACCCCTTCGTCGACGATCGCCCAACGATCAAGGGCCTGCATCTCTTTCGCGGTCAAGATCGGCTGTGCCATGCCCTGTTCCAATTCTGTGAACGATTCCGATTCCACCGATCGTAGCTTCTGTGCACGCGAGAGGACACCCCGGCGTCCGCTAGAGTACGCGCGCATACCAAGAGCGATCATCAAGTCGTTGCCCGTTAGCGACATAGCGCATTGGCACAGCCGTTGCACAGAGGGGTAGCACGACCCAACGAACCTCTCGCCTCACAGGAGCCCGCAATGAGCAACCATCGCCTGATCCGACGAATCGCCCTCGCCTCTCTCGCCGCAACTCTCTTTGCCGCCCCGACCGCGTTCGCACACGGCGGCCAGCGTCCCCGCGTCAAGGTTTGCGTCGTTCGCCGGCCCGCCAGACCCGCTGTCCGCGCTTCGGTGCGCGTCGGCCCGGTTCGCGTCACTGTTCCAGTGCGTCGAGCCCGCACGCGCCGGCACCGCGTCATTCGCTACGATGTCTACAGGCACAACCACAACGCCTACGTGTGCAACGACCGCCATCCGGTCTACTACTACGACTGGCACCACCAGGATTGTCGCTACCTCGGCGACGAGTTCTTCGAATCTGAAGATCTCGGGATTCACTATCACACATACGAGTGACCCGCTCACAAATACAGCCTCCGAGCAACGCGGCTCGCGCCCGGTTCTAGGCGCGGGCCGCCTTCTATTGCTGTCGATAGATCATACCTTCCGCCTAATCATGTCTTTAGCTTCTTCTTGCGGGCAGCGGGGAAGAGCACGTTGTTCAGGATCAGACGATAGCCGGGGCTGTTGGGGTGCAGGTCTAGATCAGTCGGGCGATCGTGCACGAGATGTTGCCTGTCCTCCGGGTCGTGGCCGCCAAGGAAGGTAAAGGTGCCTGCTCCTCTGTTGCCGTGAATGTAGCGCACCCGGTCGGTTCCTGCCGCCTCGCCCAGGATGACTACAGAGTCTTTGATCAAGCCGCGGTGATAGCTCGTCGTCTGGCCGTAGAAGCCGCGCACTCGAGAGACGTGATTCTGTACCAACATCGCGGCCACGGGATCGTGGCGAGGAGCGAAGTCGAAGAGGCGGAAGTCCATCGTTTCTCTTTTGAGCGCGGGGTTGTTGACCTGCTCGACGTCGATGCTGGACACGGAATTCACATTCGGGTTCATCTCAACCGTGAATTCCTCGAAGGCGAAAGTGCCGAGAAAGTCGAGCTTCTCGTTGGCCAGACTCGAAGGTGGCGAGCCATCGAATAGTACATCAGTGATGTCGGTCGATAGAGCGGCCAGAGCGACGTCGAGCGTTTCTGTGGCCGAGCACATAGCGAAGAGAAAGCCACCTTGCTCGACGTAGCTTCTGATCGACTTGGAAACGGCTTTCTTGAGATCCGGTACCGTCTCGAAACCGAGACGAGCGGCGGCTTCTCTCTGGCGCGTCCGCTCCTGTTGATACCATTGGGCGCGACTGTGGCTCGATTGGAACTTCCCCAGCTGGCCGGTGAAGTCCTCGTGATGCAAGTGGAGCCAATCGTAGCGATCCAGCTCGCCAGAGAGCACTTCATCGTCCCAGACTGTCGCGTATGGAATGTCTGCATAACCGAGAGCCAAGGTAACGGCGTCATCCCACGGCAACTTATGAGGCGGAGTGTAGACCGCGATCTCCGGGGCCTTTTCCAGCAACACAGTTTCGCTCTTCGACGACTCGATCAACTCCAAGACGGCAATCGAC
>CAZFNT010000551.1:0-317 GCA_964520315.1 uncultured Gemmatimonadota bacterium | reverse complement strand
AATCGACTCCGGCAGCGATATCGGCTCGATGGTGACCCCTTGGATGCGTGATTTGGCGACGGTATTTGAAGTGGAATCGAGCAGAAAGGCCCCGCCCCGGTACCCGAGAAGCCAGCGAACGTCTTCGCCGCGTGACAGCGCGAACCAGGCCAGTCCGTAGGCCCTCAGGTGGTTGCGCTGAGATTGGTCCATGGGAACCAGGAGCCGTTCCGCGGGGAGCGATTGCGCGGCGGCGACCACGTTGGCCAGTAGGGCGAGCGCAATTGCATGCGTTCGTAGATGTGTCATGGGGGTTTCCTGGGGGCGGCGGGAGCTTG
>CAZFNT010000550.1:0-3081 GCA_964520315.1 uncultured Gemmatimonadota bacterium | reverse complement strand
GCCGATCCCCGAGTACGATTCCACAGGTGCCAAGATCGGCTACAAGAAGGACGGCGAGGGGCAAACGATCATGTCGAGGCTCGACGAGTCGACGCTGTCGCGGGTCGCGTTGGCGACTGGGGGGCGGTACTATCGCGTGTCGGGCGGCGGCTTCGCACTTGATGAGGTGATGAACGAGATCGCGACCATGGCGCGCCAAGAGACCGAGAGCCGATTCGTCGCGGAGTACGAGGAACGCTTCCAGCTGCCGCTACTGGTGGCGGTGGGGCTCTTGATCGCCGACGCGGGCATCGTGTTGGTGCGCCGGTCGCCGGCGGCCGCGCTCGTTCTTCTGCTGCTGGTGGCCGGGGTCTCACCCGCGCGGGGCCAAGAGGCCAGTGAGATCGGGGCGGAAGGAGACCGTCTCTATCAGGAGGGGGACTTCGAGGGGGCGCTCGGCGCCTACAAACAGGCTGCGGTCGATGAACCGGAGCGGGCCGATTTGGAGTTCAACGTGGGTACGGCGCTCTTCAAGCTGGGGCGGACCGACGAGGCCGCGCACAAGCTAGAGCGTGCGGCCGAGAAGGCCACCGAAGAGCCCATGATCGAGCGGAACGCCCACTACAATCGGGGCGTCACCAGGATGGCCGCGCAGCAGCTCGACGCCGCTATCGATGCCTTTCAGTCGGCGCTCGATATCGATCCCGGCGACGACGACGCCCTCTTCAATCTCGAGCTGGCTCTGCGCAAGCTCGAGGAGCAAGAGCAGCAGGAGCAGCAAGAGGAGCAGGAGCAATCGGAAGAGGACGATCGTTCCGAAGACGATCAAGAGGAGCAGGACAAGGAGCAAGAGGAGCAGCGGGACGAGGAAAAGCAGCCTGAAGAGAGCCCGGAAGAGGACGAGGGGAACGAAAAGAAGCCCGAACCTCAGCCCGAGAGCGACTCAACGCAAGTAGATCCGCAGCTCGCGGAGCAGATTCTCGATGCGATCGCCGAGGACGAGGAAGACCTGCATAAGCAGAGAGCCCGTTGGGCGATCCCTACCCGCGACATGCCGGAGAAGGACTGGTAATCGTGGTTGAGAGAAGAGGCATCGAGCGAGGGAGCACGCTGGAGAAGCGCACGGGGCGGCCGTGCTCCGCGCATCTGCTCCCGGCCCTCGTGCTGATGATCGCTCTGCTCGCCGGAGGGGCATGGGGAGCCACGATCAGTGCCCGAGTCGTAGCCGAGACGGTGGGGATCGACGACCTCGCCGTGCTCGAAGTCAAGGTGGCATCCGGCAGCACGGGGGCTCTGGCGACACCGCGCCTTCCGAAGCTCGACGGCTGGAGCGTGGTGAGCACCGGATCGAGCCGCAACATGAGCTTCGTCAACGGGAGGCTGGAGACATCGCTGACCTACACCTTCAAGCTACGACCACTGCGAATAGGGGAACTGACGATTCCGGCGATCGGGGTCGCGATGGGGGATGAGAAGCTAGCCACCGATCCGATCAGCGTCACGGTCAAGGAGGGGAGCATCGTGGGCGGTCAGCAGCCCGGCCAGCGGAGCGTTTTCGACGGCCCCTTCGGGCGCGACCCTTATTCCCGCCGTCGAACGCGCTCGCGTGAGCGGGAGATCGATCCGTACGAACACGCCGAAGTCGAGACCTTGGTGGACCGCGACGAGGCGATTGTGGGGGAGCAGATCACCTTGACCTTCCGGCTGGCCACTTCGCCGTACATTCGCTTCGATCGGCAGCCGCTCTACACGGCGCCCGAGGTCGAGGGGGCTTGGGTCGAAGCACTGGGGGAGCAGGCCACGCGGGCCGAGATCCGCGCGGGTGTCGAATGGGAGCTCTTGGAGATCCACTATGCCCTCTTCCCGACCAAGCCGGGACCGATCGAGGTGGGTCCGGCCAAGCTCGACGGCGTAATCAACGCAGGCTCGATGGACATCTTCTCGATGATGCGCCGCACCGGTAGGCGGCTGCTGCTCGAGAGCGAGCCGATCGGGATCATTGCCAGGCCCTTGCCGGACGAGGGGCGGCCGGCGGATTTCAAGGGGGCCGTGGGCGCCTACCGGGTACGGGCCGAGTTCGATCGGGAGCAGGGCACTGCTAACGATCCGCTGACCCTGACGATCGAGGTCAGTGGGCACGGGAACCTCAACACCGTTCCCGAGCCAGATCTGCCCGAGGTGGAGGGGCTGCGGTTTTTTGAGCCGCAGAGTGAAGTGGTGCTGGTTCCCAGGGGGAAGAGCTTGACGGGGCGGCGGGTCTTCACGCGCCTGGTCGTGCCGGAGGTCGCGGGAAGCGTCATCTTCCCCGAGCTCGGTCTGTCGTTCTACGACCCTGCGCAGAGTCGCTACAGAACGGTCCATACGAGCGCCGTTCGGCTCGAGATTCTGCCCGACGACTCGATGACGGAGGGCGGGCCGATCGTCTCCGGGCTATCGAAGGAGGAGGTCAAGCGGCTCGAGAGCGAGATCGAGTACATCCGCACAGAAGTGGGGAGCATCGTGCATCAAGGGGCGAGGGGCTATCGGGAGACCGGTTTCTGGGCGCTCGCGGCGTTGCCGCTGGTGGTGATCGCGGGGGCGGTCGTGTTGCGAAGGCGAAAGCACCGGTTGGCGACCGACTCCGGTTACGCGCGTTCGAGCCGAGCAATGAAGCGGCTCGAGCCTCGACTGGAGGAGCTTCGCAGTGTGCCGCGGGGGAGCGGCGAGGCCTGGGCATTCGCGAGCCGGATTCTGCTCGACTACCTGGGCGACAAGCTGAATCTGAATGCAGCGGGGCTCACGACCGAGGAGACGATGGAAGTGTTGCGCGCTTCGGAGCTGCCCGGTGAGGTAGTGGCTGATATCCGCGAGTTCCTGACCTCGTGCGATCTGGCACGCTACGCATCGGCCTCGATCGACGAATCGACCGGGAGCCTGATCGAGCGGGTGCGGTCGATCTCGCGCAGAATCGAGAAGCCAGAGGGCTCGGCCAGAGGAAAGCAGAGGGCAGAGGCCGGAGGGAGGAGGTTGTGATCGGTTCGCGGATCGGGATTAGGGCGCTGGCGTCGCTCCTTCTCTTGCTCGGGTCCACCGCGCCCCCTCAGTCGAAGGCGGTGGAGGGCG
>CAZFNT010000549.1:0-3103 GCA_964520315.1 uncultured Gemmatimonadota bacterium | reverse complement strand
AAGGATGACAGCGCTTCATGGTAATTGCGCGATACGTCTTGCGAGAACAGATCGGGCCTTTCTTTTTCTCGCTCATTGCCCTCACGGTCGTTCTCCTGCTCAACCAGCTTCTCAAGCTGATGCGCTATATCGTCGACAAAGACCTCGATCCATCCGTAGTAGGAGAGCTCTTCCTGCTTTCGCTCCCTTTTATTATCGTACTGACCATTCCGATGGCCGTCCTTTTGTCCTCCGTTCTCGCGTTCGGCAGATTCACTCAAGATCTGGAACTGACCGCGATGAAGGCAGCTGGCATGCCGCTACACCGCATCATGTGGCCTACAGTTGCGGTCGCCACACTGCTCTGCGCAGGGCTCATCCTCTTCCAGGATCGCGTGCTCCCCGACACCAATCACAGAATTAGGAATCTCACCGCGGATATCGCACGCAAGAAGCCGACTCTCATGGTCGAGGCGGGCGTTGTCTCCGAGATCGACAAGAATACAAGGCTCCGGGTCGATGTGGTCAACCATCGCACTGGCGCGCTCGAAGGCGTGAGGATCCTGGACCTGCGCACCGATGCTCCTCCTATCAATATCGTTGCCCCTCGCGGCAGAATGGTCGAAGATGGGGCAGGTGGCATCATTCTAGATCTTTTTGACGGCGAGATCATCGAGGCAAGCGCCGATGACAAGACAGAGCTGCGACGTACGCATTTCAAGGCGAATGTGTTCCGCTTTCAGACCGAGACGGAACTTCAAAGAACTGACTCCGATTTCAGAGGCGACAGAGAGCTCTCGATCGGGGAATTGCAGGATCGAGTTCGCGACAGCAGGATGATAATCCACGAAAAGCTCAACAACGTTCGAATAGACCGAGCCGATGCGCAGTGGCCTCCGACGCGAACCCAATCGCGGCGATGGGAGCGAGCGGGGAAGATCGCGGACAGCAAGACACGTGAAGTCAACCGTTACCGAGTTGAGATCCATAAGAAGTACGCAATCGCCGCGGCGTGCATCTCATTCGTCATGATCGGTGTTCCACTGGGGGCAATTCCAAAGCGGGGCGGCAATGCTCTGGGCGTAGTACTCTGTATTTTCCTCTTCATTGCCCACTATATCTGTCTGGTCGGGGGAGAGCGCGTCGCTGATCGAGGAATCGTGCCTCCTGAAGTCGCAATGTGGTTCCCGGATGTGATCGTCACATTGGTTGGTGCTTGGTTGGTTTACACGAACGGCCACGAGACGCTCTTTCTGCGCTTGGATTGGATCGAAATCGCGAGAAACAAGGTATTGCGAAAAGCAACCGTGGGGATGCACACGTGATTCTCGATCGGTACTTGGCCGGTCGTTTCTTGTTGGTGCTGGGAGCGGTGTTGATTACAACTCTATCGATCTTCGTTCTGGTCGACTTGTTCGACAATATCGACACCTTCATCGACAAGGAAGCGACAGCTAGCGAGATCGTTCGCTTCTACTGGTTTCAAGTTCCATATATAGTGCAACTGATCCTCCCCATCTCGTCGCTGATCGCGTGCTTTTTCGGCATCGGAGGCCTGGCGGCCCACGGTGAGATCGACGCCATGCGAGCGGCGGGGCTCTCTCTTTCACGAATTCTCGCTCCGGTCTTCGTTTGCGGTGTTGTCATCAGCGCATCGGCCGTCTACCTGGCGACGTCGATGATTCCCGAGTGGGAGCGCAAGGCCAAAGACATCGAAATGGTCGAGATCAAGGAGAGACCGAAGATCGATCTGCAGTCTCGAAACAACCACACATACGAAGGGCTGCGGGGGCACAAGTACTTCATGCGGCGATGGGACGGCCGCCGCAAGCGAATGCTCGATGTGGAGATCATCAGGATCGAGAACCAGAGGGTGTTCGAGCACGTGCGGGCGGAGCGAGCGACCTGGAAGGACGGGATGTGGGTTCTGGAAGACGGCGTTGCGAGATCGTTCGACGGAGAACGAGAAGTCAGCTTCGAAGCGTTCAAACGCCGGCCCATGCCCGACTTGCCCGAAAAGCCGGAGGACTTCTCGACGGAGAAGCGGAAGGCGCGCGAGCTGACTCTGGCGGAGCTCAACCGCCGAATCGACGTCCGGAGTCGATCAGGAGAGCCGACCGCACTGGAGCGAACCAATCTCCAACTTAGGTTTTCGTTCCCCTTGTCGACCCTGGTACTCGTCTTGCTCGGAGCTCCGCTCTCGACAAAGAGAAAGAAAGGGGGTGCGTGGCTGAGCTTCACAATCTATGTGGTTCTGGGATTCCTCTTCGTCACGTTCACGCGCCTGCTCCAGACGCTCGGTGAGCACGGAACGATGCAGCCCCTCGTTGCGGCATGGCTCCCGGACGGGGTCTTCGCTACCGTGGGAGTTGCGTTGCTGGGATGGCGGCAACGGGGGCATTGACCACTCTCTGTGGTAGTCTGGCGCCTAAGCGCCCTCGCCCCAGCCCCAACGACCGAGCCCACCGAGAAGGTGACCATGAGCAAGAAGCCGCACGTTCCAATATCTGATCTTCTCCGCGAGCATCGCTACTTTGCTCCGCCCAAGGACTTCGTATCGGCGGCGCGTATCGCCGATGAGAGCTTGTACGACAAGGCCGACGCCGATCCTCTGGCGTTTTGGGCCGAAATGGCCCACGGGCTAGAGTGGATCGCGCCGTGGACCGACGTTCTCCACTGGAACACGCCTGATGCCGAGTGGTTCGTGGACGGCAAGATCAATGCTTCCGCGAACTGCATAGACCGACATGTCGCCTCGGGGTTGCGCAATCGAGCGGCGATCATCTGGGAGGGGGAACCTGGCGACGAGCGAACGCTCACCTATTGGGACATGCTCCGCGAAGTTTCGAGGTTCGCCAACGGGCTCAAGAGCCTGGGAATTCGCAAGGGGGACCGAGTAGCCATCTACATGCCGATGGTCCCCGAGCTGCCCATTGCCATGTTGGCCTGCGCGTGAATCGGGGCGATCCACTCGGTGATCTTCGCGGGCTTCAGTGCCGATTCGTTGGTCGATCGGATCTCCGACGCGAAGGCCAAGGCGGTCATCACGGCCGATGGCGGATGGCGGCGCGGCAACAAGCTACGGCTCAAGGCGATCGTCGATGATGCGCTCGACAACTCAGGG
>CAZFNT010000548.1:0-3135 GCA_964520315.1 uncultured Gemmatimonadota bacterium | reverse complement strand
GCGCATGCGCCCGCCCTCACGGCGGGGGCATTTCGGAGAATCCACCCCGAACGTTCTGGCGAGAAGCTCCGACCAGGTTCGCTTGAAGCCGTGGCGCACGTTGCCGTCACCCGCCATGCCTTCGCGCCGCTCATTGGAGCTTGTCCGCACTCACTAGCACGTAGTCGTCGAGCCCGCTGTTCTTCGTCCAGAAATCGCCGCCGCTGCATTGCTCGATATCTTGTGCTCGTAGCGCTACGACGACATCGTGCATGGGCGTGCCCGCCCGCCGCGCACGGCGATACTGGCTGATACCCGGTAACACGTGGTGGCGAATGGACCGTCCGCGGACGTTGGCGAATCCGATCGCCTCCATGCGCTCGCAATACTCGTTTCGATCGTAGACATTGTCGAAAGGGATGGCCCATAGATTGAGCACAGCTTTGTCCCAGAGGCTCGGCCGCGGCGTCCCAGGTGTCGGCAGGATGTCCGCGATGGCGATTCGGCCACCGGGCTTCAGTACCCGATACGCTTCTCGGAGGAACGCGTGGCGTGTTTGGAAGTGAAAAGCGCTCTCGAGCGCCACCACCCGATCCACGGAGGCGTCTTCCAGCGGAATGGACTCCGCCTGGCCGAGTCGCAGATCTATGCGTCCCTCGAGTCCGTGCTGAGCCATGCGATGACGAGCTTTTTCTACGTGGCTCTCCGAGATATCGATGCCGATTATCTTCGCGACGTTGCGCGTTTTGACCCAGTGCAAGTCTTGCTCGGCGAAGCCAAATCCCAAGTCGAGGACAGTCTGGTCTGCCCCCAGCGCCGCCTCGTCAGCCAGTATGTCCGCGAGTGCGACGCAAGCGTCGGCGTAGGTTGTCGCCTTTTCCCAATATCCGTAGTTGAGCCACAACGGTCGATTGTCGTTGATAGCCCCCCTCGCCGAAAAATCGACGATATCGTCCCCGTACAATTGGTAGATCTTGCGAACGTCGGGCGACACCATCAGCGCGAGCTGGTTGCGGTATCCGCCCGGCGTGGCCCAGCGAGCAATGCTCTTGCCGACGCGTCTCAGGCTTTGCCCAAATGTCGCCAACTGTGACTCCAATAGTGATTCACACCGCCCCATCCATACTTGGCCCCTAGCCCGCCGACGGTAGGCGGACCCGAGGAAGGGTGTCAACTCGTCTCCCCTCTTCGCCTACACTCGGCATAACCCGGGGGCGAAGATAATGAAAGCCGGGGCTCGGCCCCGAGGACGGCCTTCACTGCGTCGATGACCCGATCGTGGAGGCGACCATCGGTGACCACGACACCGGAATTGTCCCGGAGCGTGCGCCCGATGGAGGAATCGAGCTTCGTCCCTTGGACGCAGGTAGATCGACCCATCTCCGCGGGCTACGGCGGCGTATTCGCACTGGCTGTCGATGCGGAAGGGCGGCAGGTCGTGTTGTTGCGGGCGTGAGCCCCGGGCGGCGATTCGAAGAGCAACCGGACGAAGCGAACGAGCGGCTGTGCTCATGGTCTCCGCTCGAGGTCGATTTCGGCACCTGGCGTTTCAAGGCAAGGCATCGATCGACAAGGAAGGACTGGAAGAGAGGGGGATGACCGAGCATTGGTTCGGTGATCACCGCCATTCGCAGCCAGGCCTGCCCCCCGGCTCCGCCTCCCCGAACGCGACGCCCTGTTCGCCCCGGATGTGGTGCATGCCGGCGCGCCCCAGCTCTTCTTCGGATCATTCCCGCAACCAGCAAAGGCTTTTCTATCATCACGGAGTTCGGGTCACCGAATCGTGACGTCGTGGCCCCTTGCGATTGGTCGGCGTAGAAGCCCGTGGAACAGAGAGCTGGAGTAAGAGTGATGCGAGAAAAGAGCAATGTTCGAGTGGCGACGGCGTTGGTTGGGGTAGCTCTCGCGGGACTGAGTTCCTGTTCCGACGATCCCCCCAACTCGCCGCCTGCGCGGCTACCTCGCCACGCGCTCTCTGATTCGGGCCGTGCCGCGTTTCGTGATCCACGAAGGGCGACCGATGTGGAGCGTTCTTCTGGAGACTCGGCTGCTCCTACGCCTGCCGCCGAGGCAAGGGGGTTCACGCCGCCGTGCGGCGCGTCCACCGGTTGGCCAAGCGCAACGAGTACGCACTCCGCCTCGATGTCCGCAAGTACTTCGACCACCTCGATCACGGCATTCTCCGGGGCCTTTTGGCCCGCCGCATCGACGATCCGGGAATCCTCTGGCTGAGCGAGACGATCCTCGCCCATGCGCGCGTTCCCAGTGTGCCCTCCTCCGAGCGTCGCGGTATCCCGATCGGCAACCTGACCAGCCACTTCTGGGCCAACGTCTATCTCGATCCTCTCGACCACGTGGTCTGCGACAGTCTCGGCCACTGTAGCTGCACTCGCCATATGGACGACATCGTGGTGTTCGCCGATCAGAAGGCGGACAGGGCGCCTGCGCACGAGATCCACGACCAGCGCCCCCCATCCGGGGCCGGCCACGCGGCCGGACGAAGAGCGATCGGCCCCGGTGTCTTCCCCCGGGGCTCCCCTCATCGCTGTTACCCTTGGCACATAACGCGATCAGCTAGCCTATCGCTACACCGAACCGGAGAGGGGCCATGATCTCATTGAGCAATCCGCGCCGCATCCTCGCGGCGATCGCCATCGTCCTCCTGCCCGCCGCCGCCCATGGTGCCACCACCCTCGCTCGGGCTCATCTCGAACGCCGAAGCGTCGTGCGAACCGATCTTGCTTTGGGCCGCCGGGACGCAACGAGGACTATGGCCTTCGTCCCCGCCGGCATTTTCACCCAGGGTGATGGCGTCGCCAACTGTGGCCGGGACGAGCGCGAGGTGACGCTGACCCACGACTTCTTCCTGGGCGTGACCGAGATCACCAACGAGCAGTATCGCACGATGGTGCAGTGGGCCTACGACCAGGGCTACGTGACGGCGACGGCATCGACGGTGACCGACGCTCTCGGCTCGGGCCAGGAGCTGCTCGACCTCGACGACGCCGACAGCGAGATCACCTTCGACCCTGGAAGCGAGACCTTCGGTCTCAGGGAGGCGAGCTACGCGCTGAGATACGCCTACCCGTTCGGCTACGACCCTTCCGATCATCCGGTGAAGGAGGTGACCTGGTACGGGGCGGCGAGCTACTGCGA
>CAZFNT010000547.1:0-3140 GCA_964520315.1 uncultured Gemmatimonadota bacterium | reverse complement strand
ACGGCCACCCTCGCGAGCCGGGCAGGCCAGCACGTCGATCCCGAACACGCGTTTCAACAATTGCGCCCAAGCGAGCCTCGAGCGCCGTCGCGCGGGGAAGTCCTCGACCTGGTCTTCGCGTTGCGTGGTGGATTCGGGGCACTGGTCGGCTGGTGACTCCGGCTCCGCGGGCTCGGGCACGATTCGCGCTCGCCGTGCGGCATTGGGCGCGAGGAGACCGTGGTAGACGAGCAAGTGACCGCGTGGCGCGGGCACGAGCACCGCGAGTCGTTCGATGAGCTCGAGGGGTGAGTAGTCGACGTAGGCGGTGCCCTTCCTCCAGGGTTTTCGAAAGTGGTAGCGCACGTTGCCGTCGGGGGTGAGCTCGAGCCGCTCGGTCGCGATCGGTGGTCTGGCGATGTAGGGGCAGATGATTGCACCATGGCACAAACGAGCAAGAGTCCCGCATTCGCCGCCACCCACTGCAGAGAGCTCGAGCAGCTGCTGGTGCCCGACTTCTTCCGGGCGCTGGCCGATGCGAATCGGCTGGGGATCCTCGGCCGGCTCGCCCCCAGCTCCGAGGGCGAGAGCGTGGGCTCCATCGCCCAGTGCTGCCCGGTGGACCTCTCCGTGGTCTCGCGGCATCTGGGCACCCTTGCGACCAGCCGGGATCGTGGGCTGCGAGAAGCGAGGCAAGCAGGTGATCTACCGGGTGCGAACTCGGTGGCTCGCCGAGACGCTGCGCGGAATGGCGGACGAGATCGAGGCCTGCTGCCCGGGCGACGACGCCACCTGCACCTTGCCGGTGAGCGCCGGCGCCGGGGCCACCGGCTCGGACGAAGCCGGTGGCCAGGAAGGAACCCCCGCTGGGTCCGATACTCACGAGATCAACCACCAAGAAAGGACGCCAGGAGGCGACGCCCCGAAGGAGTAGACGATGTCAGAAGCAAGGACGATCCGGGAAGAGGTATCCACCGCCTACGCGAAGGCCGTCACTCGGGGCAGCAGCTGCTGCGGGTCTGGTGTGGCCGCGGAGACGCTCACCGACCAGGTGGACGCCGGGGCGCGGGAAGGAGGCTCTCGCACCCGCCGCCTCACAAAGGGTGTGGCGGCGAGTTTCGCCGGCTACAACGAGGAGGAGCTGGCTGCGTTGCCCGAGGGCGCAGTGGAGAACTCCTTCGGTTGTGGCAACCCCCTCGCTTTCAGCTAGGTGCGGGAGGGCGACACGGTCGTGGACCTGGGCTCGGGCGCCGGGATCGACCTCCTGATCGCCGCCCGGGCGGTCGGGCCCGAGGGGCGCGTCATCGGTGTCGACATGACCGACGAGATGATCGCCAAGGCTTGCGCGCACGTCGCCAAGGCGGGCGTGACGAATGTCGAGGTGCGCAAGGGCCTCGTCGAGGTGGAGGTGAAGGACCGTCTCGTCTACGAAACGAGCCAGATCGCCGGCATCGTCGAGTCTGAGCTGCCCGAAGTGCTCGAGAACCTCACGAAGGACGGCGTGCCGATCGATCGGGAGCAGCTGCGGACCCTCGCGGGATCGGTGGAGGGCAAGGTGATGAGCCTCAAAATCGCCGCGCGTAAAGCGTAGACTCAGGGCTCACGGCGGCGGTCGTGGCGCTCGAGTGGCCGGAGAGCCGCGTCGACGAGGCGCGCATCTCCAGCGATCGAACGCGCACGCCCGCTCGATGAGTTCGACTTCGCCTGATGCCGACCGGTCGCATCGCCGCCCGCGCGACAGCTCTTGGTCTCTGCTCTGCCCATGGCGTCCATCCGGCGCCACCGGCACAGCCTGCCCAGCACCGGCGGCTCTCAGGCGAGCAGGCTCAAATCAAGCCGAAATCCGTCCGATATCGATCCCAGAAGACGTCGGAGAGCCGAAACAGGTGGAGGGGCTCAGCCGGGGGGTGGATGCGCGATGAGTTGGTTCTCGGATCTGCGGCAAGCCGGGAACCAGGTTTGAGCGCCTTCCAGCCGGCGGACGCCGATGGCCCCCTCCTCTCACGTGGTCCCGCTTCCAGGGCCGGGAGACAAACCCATGCACAGCACATTTCGAACACCGGCGCTATTCGTCCTTCTGGGCCATCCTCTGATTGCCAAGCACGCCACTGCGGCTGATTTTCACTCCGTTCAGCTCCACATTCATGGCTCCTTGAGCGAGGGGAACGGCCGCATGATCAACCACGCCATTCGGGCGCGCGAGATCGGCACAGAGGTCCTCTGGTGGACCGATCACGCCGAGATGACCTTCGTTCGAGAGGACCGCCTTTACCTGCTGAGCTTCGATTTCGATGATGGACTCTCCCAGCCAACGGCGGAGGGTAATGCGTTCGGATTCGTGGACACCGATCCGGTTGGTTTCTCCACGGGCACCTTTGTCGACACACTGGACAATCGCCGCGCCATGTTGCTACACGCTGAGATCCCCGCAGCGCAACACATGACGGACGGGATGTTCTACTCCGTACCGTACAACACCTACGAACGCTCTTTCTTCCAGGAGCTAACGGTTCACCTCGCTACCATGCCGGGATCGCAAGAGCAATCAGGTTGCTGTTTTGCCATCGAGTGTGTGTTCTCCAATGATCTCGATGGTCTCCCCATCAGGCTCTATTTCGTTGCAGGCGACACCATTCCCCCCATTCCCCCGCCGAACGTTCACTATCGGCCGCTACCGGAGCTGAGCCCAAACGAATGGAACACCCTAGAAGTCTCGATCGACGAGGTGGCCCGCACACTCGACCCGTGGGGGCGGGACATGAGCCTGAAAGAACTGACGCTTGGTCATCTCGCTGTTGTCGAGGGTTCTACTACCCAATTGGTCGATGACTTCTCGATTCAGATCGATGGCGCTATGCGCGACTCACTTCATGTGTTGAAGGCCAACTATCTCGACAGCCTTCCCGAGTTGACGCCAGTTCACTTCGTAGGCACCGAGATCGCAGGAGTGCCGGCGGAGGTCGAACATCATATTAATGTGTACACACCAGCTGGCGTCGCACCCATTCCCAACTACGACAGCCCGCTCTACGATCCAGACCGGTACCCGAGGAATATTGTGGCGGCAGCGCACAGACGAGGGTACACAGTAAGCTATAATCACATGGGCGCTTCAGGATATCGGGTGGGCGATTTTGAGTGATTCGGGATAGAGTTCGAGT
>CAZFNT010000546.1:0-3145 GCA_964520315.1 uncultured Gemmatimonadota bacterium | reverse complement strand
GCCCAGGCCCGAGCCGGGGAGGTCGAGCTGAGCCCCGAGTACGCCGACCTGCTCCTGGACGCCGGCGATATTCCCGATTGGACAATTCAGGACTCGGCCCTCGCTGGCACGCTGATCCTCTTCGGCCTCTCGTCCCCCTTCATTCCAGAGCTCCTGGTCGGGCTGCCGCGAGAAACTCTCTTGCCCGCGACCGCGCACGATTTGACACGTGTGGCGCCGGCCGCGCCTTGCCCCGTGATCTATCCGGACGAGCTCGGGATTCGTCCCCCATCCCAATCCCCCTCTTCATCTTCCCTCGAATCGGAACCCGCAACTCTTCTTGCCGCCCGCGCCGCCATCGACGAGATGAACCGCCGCCTCGATCCGGATTGGTTGCTCGAAACGGCCCGCTCGTTGCGCCCTGCGCTCGACGCTGCCGGCGTGGCCGAAACGGTTCGCCACGGCGCCTCGAACGCCTGGGTCGTGGGACCGGCCCTCAGCGCCTCCGGGCATGCGATGGTCTGCAACGATCCCCACCTCGACCCCCAGGCCTACAACCAAGTGTTGCTCGTACGCATCGTCACGCCAAGCGGCACATTTACCGGCGGCAATTTCGCCGCGCTGCCGGGTACACTTTTCGGCCACAACGACCACCACGCGGTCGGTTTCACCGCGCTCAACGCCGACAACCTCGACCTCTTTCACGAGATCGTGCCCATTCCAGGCATGGTGCAGCACGCAGGCACCCTTGTGCCGATCCAGCGCACGCGCCAGATCTACATGGCGAATGTCGGGGGCGAGCTGGTCGACATGACTTTCAACTTCCCCGATCCTGACACCTACTGGGTGCCGCATCACGGCCCTATTCTCGCGTGGGGGCCCTTGCGACTCGACGCAATCAGCTACAAATGGGCGGGGCATAGACCGGGCGGCGAGGTGAACGCGATGCTCGATGTGATGACCACGACGAGCTTCGCCGACTTCATCGCGGCCGAGCAAACGCGACAGGTTACAGCGGCGAACGCCGTTTATGGGGATGTCGACGGACGGATCCACTATGCGGCGCCCCTCCGCTATCCAGAGCGTAGCTTCCCGCGACTGGCCCCGCCCTGGTGGATCCTGCCGGGAAGCGGCCTTTTCGATTGGCAGGGGTCTCTCGACCTCGCCGATCAGCCTGCTCTGACCGATCCCGAGCGGGGTTGGATCGCTACTGCCAACAACGATCCGATGGGGCTCTGCTTCGACAACAAGCCCTTGAGCGAGGGCACATATCACGGCGTTTCCTACGCCCCCGGATTCAGGGCGGAGCGCATTGCCGTGCTCATCGACTCGATGGCGACACTCGGAGGGCTCACACCGTTCGATATGGCGCGGATTCAGGGGGACGGGCACTGGTCGATGGCCGCGCGCTTCGTGCCTCATCTGATCGCTGCGGCGGATGCCCGTCCCGATCTCGTTTCGGGGACATCTGGCGAAGCGATCGATCGGCTACGGGACTGGGAGTTCGGAACCGGTACGGAAAGTGTGGAACCATCGATTTTTCAAGGGTGGTTCGGGCATTTCTGCGAGGCAGCGCTCTCCGACGACCTTGGGCTAACATACGGTCTTTTCATGGACACGGGACTGGCGAGCAATGGGCTGCTCTACGTGCTGGAGAATCCCGAGAGCTCCGAAACCGGGGAACGCCTCTTCGACGATCTCCGTACACTTTTCATAGCGGAAACGCGCGAGGAGATGATCCTGCTGGCTATGGATAAGGCGTTGGTGACACTTAGCGGTGTATTCGGGAGCGCCGACCAGGAAGAGTGGCGTTGGGGCGATGTGCACGGGGTCACCTTGCTGCACCCGATGCGCGGCGACTACAACCTGCCTCCGGAGGGAGAGGAACCGCTGCACGGTTACGGCCGCCGCGGGGCCGCCTACACAGTCGATGTGGGGTCGACGGGGGTCGATCCGGCCGATCTCACCTGTCGCCACCAGGCGGTGATGCGCTTCATCTCCGAACTGGATCCGGCCGGGATCAAGTCGTGGTGGATGCTCGATTCAGGCAACGGCGGGCCGGGCACGGGGCATTGGGGGGATCTGGCGGACGACTATGTGGAGAATCGGTATTTTCGGATCGATGACGATCGGGCGAACCAGGAGGGGGAAGAGTTGGGCTTCGTGCCGGGGTGAGGCGGGGCTTCAGAGAGTGCCGAAGGGTATTGCGGTAATCGCCGAGCCGAGGGGCAGGGTTTGGCGGAGGAGGGTGGTCTTTCCCGCCTGCCGTGGTCCGACGAGTACTACACCGGGGAAGCTTGTGTATTGGCATTCAAGACGCAAGCTTACAAGTTCGCCACCCGCCCCAAGAACTCCTTGAACATGGCCATCCCCCGCGAGGCCTGCCGCCACGAGAAGTTCTCGTCGATGCCGTGGTAGTTGTGCTCGGGGAGCGAGAGCCCCATCAGCACGATCGGGGCGCCGAACTTCTCTTTCATTGTCACGACGGCGCCGATCGAGCCGCCCTCTCGCGTGAAAGCGGGGCGCACGCCGAAGGCGCTCTCCACCGCGGCGGCCGCCGCCTCGGCGTAGCGACCGGTGCGCGGGCCGAGAAAGGGCTCGAGCTTCGCGTCGAAAACCACTTCGACATCGGGGTTCCGCTCGGCCACGAACGCGCGCACGAGCTCGAAGATCCGCTCCGGTTTCTGGTCGGGAACGAGGCGCATCGAGCACTTCGCCTCGGCGCGTGGAGGCACGGCGGTCATGATGCCGGGGCCCTCGTAGCCGCCGCTGATCCCGTGGAGCTCGAAGGTCGGTCGCGCCCAGATCCGCTCCATCGCTTCGTCTGGATCGTCGCTGCGTAGGGAGTTCAGGCGGTGCGCCGACCGAAACGCCTCGGTGCTCCAGCCAGACGCCGCAAAGCCCTCGCGCTCCTCGTCGTCGAGCGGACGGACGTTGTCGTACACCCCGGGTATGAGAATCTCGCCGGTGCGCGCATCTGCGCACTGCGACACGAGCGCGGCGATCTCGGCGAAGGGGTTTCGCGCCAGCCCTCCCGTCAGACCGGAATGGGTCGGGCCCCCCGACGAAGTTTCGAGTCGCAGATAGAAGGTCAAGACACCACGCAGCCCGTAAGGTATCGCCGGCTTGTTGGTGCTCACCCAGATCGTGTCCGACACAGTCACCA
>CAZFNT010000545.1:0-3147 GCA_964520315.1 uncultured Gemmatimonadota bacterium | reverse complement strand
AGGTCGTGCCTAATCCGACCGTGGAAACCTCGCGCTGGCTCGACGATATGGGTCGAATCGTGCACGGCAAGAAGCTGAGCGGCGATGCCTTCGCCGAGGGCAAGACCTTGCTCAAGTCGGGCACGATCAATCTCGATCACCTCGACGCGGAGGTCGATCGGCTCTGCAACAAGCTGCTCATGATGATGCCGGGTTGCCTGACCCGCACGATCGAGTCGGTTCGAAAGCACAAGCTCGAGCACTGGAACCAGAACCACGAAGGCAGCCGCTCCTGGCTCGGTCTCAACATGCTCGGCGAGGCCGATCTGGGGTTCCGAGCGTTCAACGAGGGCGCCCGCGGCCATCGCGAGGCCGACTTCATTGGCCTTCGCCAGTCGGTTGCCCGCGGTGATCGCTGGTCGGACGATCTGACGGAGTCGTTGATGCCGCCGCGAAAGGAGCAAACATGAGCGCACTGCCCACCTGCGAACGACTCGTTCTTTCTCTCTCTCACGATGACAGGTTGCTGACGGTGCGTCTGGCGGGGGGGAAAGGGAATATCGTCGACGCAGCGATGATGAAAGAGCTGCGCTCCATGGTCGATACTCTGGCCGAGCGACCCGGTGTGCGCGCGGTGCTTTTGACGGCTGAGGGGAAGCACTTCTCCTTCGGAGCCAGTGTCGCGGAGCACGCCCCCGAGAATGTGCGGGAGATGTTGGGCTCCTTTCACGGATTGTGCAAAGCAATGGTGGCCATGCACGTGCCGCTCGCGGCGGCGATTCGGGGCCAATGTCTGGGGGGCGGAATGGAGATCGCGACACTTTGCCACTGGATCTTCGCTTCGCCGACCGCGGCATTCGGGCAACCCGAAGTGCAGCTCGGAGTTTTCGCGCCGGTGGCGAGCACCATTCTCGCCAGGCAGATCGGCGGCCCGCGCGCCGATGATCTATTGCTTACCGGGCGTACTATCGATGCCGAGACCGCGTTGGCATGGGGACTGGTCCACACTATCGACGACGATCCCGATGCCGCAGCCATCGACTTCCTGGAGAAGCAGATCCTGCCGAGGAGCGGCGTCGCCTTGCGCTTCGCGTCGCGTGCTGCCCGTGCCGACATGCAGCGAGCGATGGCGGGCGAGGAGCTGGACGCCCAAGAATCACTCTACTTCGATGAGCTGATGGCAACCGAAGACGCTTGCGAAGGGATCGCTTCGTTTATGGAACGCCGAAAGCCCGCATGGCGGGATCGATAGAAAAGGAGAAGCCCGATGGCCAGGAACGATCGAACGATTTCAATGACCGAGGTCCCCCCGCCCGAGATCGACCTGGGGACCTTGCTTGCGGAGCAGGCGACGCTCACCGAAGAAGAGCGAATGGTGTACGACTCGGTGTTCGGCTGGGTGCAATCCCGATTCATGCCGGGGGTCGACCAGCGTTTTCTCGACGGCCACCCCTTCGCTGGTGAGGCGCTTTCGGAACTCGCCGATCTCGGCGTATTCGGTGCGACCTTCGAGGGGTACGGCTGCGCCGGTATGGGAGATGTGGCCTACGGCCTGGCGATGGAAGCCTTCGAATACGGCGACAGCGGATTGCGCAGCTTCGTCTCCGTTCACAGCTCCCTCGCGATGTACGCCCTCTACCGCTACGGCTCGGACGAGCAGAAGGAGCGCTGGCTGCCCGAGATGGCACGCGGCGAGAAGATCGGCTGCTTCGGCCTGACCGAGCCGGACTGGGGATCCGACCCAGGCAGCCTGGTTACAAAGGCGCGGCGGACCGATTCAGGCTACGTCCTGAACGGAGCGAAGATGTGGATCACCGCGAGCCCCTTCGCCGATCTGTCCGTGGTATGGGCCAAGCTGGAGGGCGACGATCCCACCGACATCAGAGGCTTCATCGTCGAGAAGGGCACTCCCGGCTACTCGGCACCCACCATGGAAGGCAAGCTCTCGCTGCGCAGCTCGGTCACAGGAGAGATCGTGCTGGAGGATTGCGAGATCCCCGCCGACGCCCTGCTTCCCAAGGCCGCCGGTCTCGGGGCACCGCTCGGTTGTCTGAACCAGGCGCGCTATGGAATCGCCTGGGGAGCGGTCGGCGCCGCACGCGCCTGCTTCGATGTTGCCCTCGACTACGCGCGCTCTCGCCCGCAGTTCGGTGAGCCGATCGCGGCGAAACAGCTCGTGCAAGCGAAGCTGGTCGAAATGGCCACCACCATCGTGAACTCACGCCTGATGGCTCTGCACCTCGGTCGCCTGAAGGAGCGCGGCGAAGCACTGCCTTTCCATGTGAGCATGGCGAAGCGGCACAATGTCGCGGGCGCGCTCGAAGTGGCGCGAACCGCCCGCCAAATCCTCGGAGCGAACGGCATCATCGCGGAGTACGCGCCGATCCGGCACATGCTCAATCTCGAGTCGGTCATCACCTACGAAGGCACCCACGAGATCCACACACTGATCCTCGGGCGCGGGCTGACCGGGTTGCACGCGTTCTAGCTCGCTCGAACCCTCAGGCAGCCTCGACCACCCGCGTCTCGATCTCGGGCGGCGATTCCAATGCTCTTTTCACCGCGCACCGCTCGGCGGCTCGCACCAGCGCCTTGCGGTACTTGCGTGGAAACCCGTCAGGTACGTGGATCTCGATCCGCACGCGCGCCAACTTGCCCTTCTTCTCTCGGTCCCATGTCTGCGTCAATCGCATACCTTCTGTCGCAATCTCGCGATTGCGGCAGAACGAAGCGACATAGAAAGCCGCGCAGGTGCCGAGCGAGGCCAGAAAGAGATCGAAGGGCTCAGGTGCGCTGCCCTCGCCCCCATTGTCGATACTCTGATCGGTGCGGAACTCGAAGCTCCCGTAGCGGGCGTTGATCCGCCGATTCTCGCCCAGCTCGATCTCCATCTCTTGCGTCACCCGCCACCCCAGAAGTCACTCAACCGATCCAGCGCACCCTTGAGCCCCTCGTGCACCGCGGCGACGTCCGCCGGGTCCCACTCGCTGCGCTCTTCTCTTATGAACGTGGTCTTGTCGACGCGGTTGTCGAAGCGCCCAACCGGAATCTGATAGTTCTTTCCGCAGGCGGTGATATCGATCGCCCCCTTACGCGTCGCATTCGCCTCGAGCCAGTCCAGATCGTCGCACCCGTATTCGCCCAGCATCACGCTCATCGGCACGCCGT
>CAZFNT010000544.1:0-3156 GCA_964520315.1 uncultured Gemmatimonadota bacterium | reverse complement strand
CGTTTGGTTACCGATGAAGCATAACCCGTCCGGCGACGCTTTTCGAAGGGTGATGGAACCACCGATCGCTACCGACCGCCCTTTCATTGATCGGTCCGATAAAGTGCTCCCCACTTGCTGAATGGCGACGCGTGTGGAAGGGTCTCGGCGGGCGCTTCGGCCGAACTCGAACGATCGATCAGCATGTCGAAGCGGCTCTGCGCGGCCCGTTCGATCCCCTCTTCCCCGGTCCCGGCGCAGTCCACCTCGAGACCCCTCGCCCGAAGCCTCTCGCCGAGGGTCTCGACAGAATCCGGCTCGTCATCGATCAGTAGGATTCTCGCCGGACCTACAGCTTCGAGGGACATCGTTTCTCTCCGCGCATGGCAGACGACGTCGAATCGGGGAGCATCTGCACGATGACGCCCGACGCTCCCCAAAGACATTTGGTACCGGAGGCGGGACTCGAACCCGCACGAGCTCGCGCTCACTAGATTTTGAGTCTAGCGTGTCTGCCAATTCCACCACTCCGGCGGGAACTGTATGTGTATGGCTTCGGAGCGGGTGGTGTCAAGTGTTGTGGGGTGGCCTCGAGGTTTCGATCTAGTGGCGGGATCCTCGAGGGGCCAGCACACGAGGAGCGGGCCGTCGATCAGAACACCGATCTCATCCGGAACATCGGAAAGTGCTTGCCAAATGGGACGTAATACCGTCTGGAAGAGATGCCGCATCGATCCAAGCGTTGATCGTCCCTTGCTCGAGCTCGGTGATCACCGGTTCACCGCACCAACTCCCTGCCGCGGAGACGCAGATCGAGTTCGAGCTATGAGCCGTACGAGACTGTATCGATGATCTCGCGGTGTTGCGGGCGCCGCGGGTGCTCGCGCCTCGCGGGTCGAGACCACTGGCTTTCAGGCCCCGGGGTCCGGCTCGCTCGCATCCCTCATGGCAGCGAGAAAAGCGCGTAGATCGGCGGGACCCTTGCGTGCGGCGGCGTCCACGCGCTTCAGATCGAGATCTTCATAGTCATGCACGATCACATTGCGAAAGCCGGCGGCCCTGGAGAGGCGCGCGGCGAGACCCGGGCGGAGGTATCCCGCATCGCCCAGTTTGCGAAACGCTTCACCGTAGCTCGAGGGCGTACCGGCACCAAGACGCACGCAGGCCGAGGTGGCGAGATCGATCACGATCTGCGTCGCCTGCCACATGTGAAGGATCACCGCATCGCATTCGAGCGTGCCGGGCGCAAGATGCTCTGGCGGCGCGGGAAGGTGACGCCGCACTCGCTCCAAGTGTCGCTCGACGGCGATGGCCCGTTCGGCCAGTATCTGGCGGTCGAGGCTCATGACTCTCCCAGGGAATCCAGGACAGCCTCGTACGCTCGGTCGATGACCGGACCGGCATCGCACCAGAACGTCGCGGCGGCGATCCGGAATTCGGTCGTCACTTCGGGCGACCGAGCAAAGACCTCGATCCCATCGCGGGCGGCGTGGAATCTGAGGAGCGGGCTGGCGCGGCGGAGGTTCGCGAGGTCGATCCGGTCGGTTCGGAGCAGATCCGCGAGATCGGCCACGAGGGCCAGCGGATCGAACCCCTCGCCGGAGAGATACCCGAAATCCCAGTCGGAGGCGGCATGGGAGCTGCCTCGGCCTCGGGAGCCAAAGAGCAGAAGCAGCTCGCAGCCGGGCGCACGGGCGGCGGCGGAGCGCAGCTTCTCGGTCGGGTGCTCGCGGGAGCGGTCCATGCGGGGAGATTCGCACGGGGGAGCCTGCTGCGCATAGGGTCCCCCCTAATTCACCACTACGGATTCGGGATTCTGTATCCGCCGCCCGGGGGCGACGACTCATGGGTGATGGCGGCGCGGGCCGCGTTCACATCGAGCTCCGCCGATGGGGAGCACCTGATCCTACTCACGCGCGACGAACACTTCGGGCGGCTGCCCCAGCTCCAGGTCTTGAAGTGATGCGCATCGCGAATGCGGTTGACCCCACAAGCGGGCATGGCCTACCGTTTTGGCTCCATCTGGGGCCATAGCTCAGCTGGGAGAGCGCGTGACTGGCAGTCACGAGGTCAGGGGTTCGATCCCCCTTGGCTCCACCAGATTCCCTTCTTCGGAAGTCTGCACGAGGCCGGAAGCCGCCGAACACGTGGCTTTCGGCCTTCTTTTTTGTGAATCGAGCAGAGATGCTGAACAGCATATTGGACGCGATCGGCCACACGCCTCTCGTGCGACTCAACATGGTCACCGCCGGCATCGAATGCGAGATCTTCGCCAAGCTCGAGTTCATGAATCCGATGGGCAGCGTGAAGGACCGGATCGCCAGGCACATGATCGAGAAGGCCGAGGCGGAGGGGAAGATCGAAGAGGGTCAGCTCATCATCGAGAGCTCCTCGGGCAACACGGCGCTAGGGCTCGCCCTGGTCGCGATTCAGAAGGGGTATCGCCTGAAAGTGGTCGTTCGCGATTCTCTCAGCAAAGAGAAGCTCGCGCTCCTGAGAGCACTCGGTGTCGACGTTCATGCGGTCGACAGCACCCTTCCGCCGGAGTCCCCCGAGAGCTACAACAACATCGCGCCCCGAATGGCCGCGGGAACTCCGGATTCGTACTTCCCGGACCAACACAACAGCCCCGGCAACAGCGAAGCGCACTACCTGACGACCGGTCCCGAGATATGGGAGCAGATGGACGGAAAGATCGACTATCTCGTCGCCGGCATCGGCACCGGCGGCACCGTCTGCGGAACGTCGAGATTCATGAAAGAGCAAGACCCGAGCATCAAGACGATCGCGGTCGATCCGCAGGGCTCGATCTTCTACGACCATTTCCACCGCGGGAAGTTGATCGAACCCCATCCGTACGTAGTCGAGGGGCTCGGCGACGAGTTCCTGATCGACTGCCCCGACTTCCAGTACATCGACGACATCTACCAGGCTTCCGATCGCGACATATTTCACTACGCCCGCCTGCTGGTGCGACGCGAGGGGATCCTCGGGGGAGGATCGAGCGGCGCCGCGCTCTGGGCATCGCTGAAGCTGGCGAAATCGCTCCCTGACCCGGCCCGGATCGTCACGATCTTCCCCGACAGCGCGACACGCTATCTGGGGTCGGTATTCAATGACGACTGGATGAAAGAGAAAGGGCTCCTGGACTGATGCTTACCAAGTCGCGTCCCCCTC
>CAZFNT010000543.1:0-3171 GCA_964520315.1 uncultured Gemmatimonadota bacterium | reverse complement strand
AGCCCCTCGCGCTGCCCCACGCGTCCCGAGGTAGCCAGGATGGGGATGAGCGCGACGCCGAAGAGCAGTGCCGCGGGCATGTCTACGCGCAGGCTGTTGGGGCTGACTCTCAGGGGGCGCAGAAGGGCCGTGAGGCCGAGAACGGCGCCGATGTTGTAGATGTTCGATCCGACGACGTTTCCAAGGCCCAGCTCTTCGTGGCGGCGGATCGACGCGAGCCATGTGGTGGCCGCCTCGGGGAGCGATGTTCCGATTGCGACCACCGTCAAGCCGATCAGAAGATCCGGCACTCCGAGAACCTGCCCGATCGAGACGGCCGAGGTCACCAAGAGATTCGCCGCGAAAGCGATCCCGACAAGCGCGACCACGAGTAAGCAGGTGGCGATCGGCAGAGACAGGGACCGATTCTCACCCGTGTCGATCTCGTTCGTTGCCGCCGTCGCGCGATCACCGCGGATCGAGCTCACCACGAAGACGCTCAACCCCAGAAGCAGAAGCGCGCCGTCTAGCCGGCCGACAACGCCGTCCATCGCAAGTATGAGCATGCCGACCGTGGCGGCGAGCATCAGTGGCATGTCTCGGGTCAGAACCCTCCTCTGTGCGCGGATGGGACGGATGAGAGCGGCTCCACCGAGGACCAATCCGATGTTGGCGATGTTGCTCCCCAAGACATTCCCCATCGCGATGTCTTGTCTACCCTCCAGTGCGGCAACCACACACACGAAGATCTCCGGGGCCGATGTGCCGAAGGCGACGACAGTGAGCCCGATGACCCGCTTGGTCAGCCCGATTCGCTGCGCCAGGCTGATGGATGCCTTGAGCAGAAGCTCGGCCGTTCCGTAGAGCAGCGCCACGGCGAGGAGCAGACGAGAGAGATCTGTGAGCATATGGAGTCGGGCGATCGTTGATCAGCAACGATAAGAGGCCGACGCAGTCTCCCACGTCGGCCTCGGATCAGCACCAGAAAGCGTCTCGAAACGCACTACTTATCGTCTACGACCTCGAAGTCCGCATCGACGACGCCGTCGGCTCCCTCCCGCTTCGAAGAAGCGGCGCCCGCGGGCTCGCCCGACCCCGTTGCCGCATCCGAATCGGGCTGCGCACCAGTTCCCTCGGGTGCAGCCTGCTGATAGAGCTTCTCCGCGACGCCGTGCAGCACCTGCTCAAGCTCTCCCTTGGCCGTGTTGATAGTGGAGAGATCGTCGCCAGTGACCGCCTTGCGGACCGACTCGATCGCGCTCTCGACATTCGATTTCTCGTTCTCGTCGAGCTTTTCGCCGTTCTCTTTGATGAGCCGCTCCGCCTGGTAGGCGGTGTTTTCGGCTTCATTACGCGCGTCGACGAGCTCGCGACGGGTGCGGTCTTCTTCGGCGTGGAGCTCGGCATCTTTGACCATGCCCTGAACTTCGTCGTCGGATAGGCCGCCGGTCGCCTCGATCTTGATCGATTGCTCTTTGCCCGTAGCCTTGTCTTTCGCCGAGACGTGCAAGATGCCGTTCGCGTCGATATCGAAGGTCACTTCGACCTGCGGCATTCCGCGTGGGGCGGGAGGGATACCGGTGAGCTGGAATCGCCCGATGGTTTTGTTCTGCGCGGCCATCTTCCGCTCGCCCTGGAGCACGTGGATCTCGACCGTGTCCTGATTGTCGGCCGCGGTGGAGAATATCTGGCTCTTGCGCGAAGGGATCGTCGTGTTGCGATCGATGAGTGCGGTGGAGACACCCCCCAGAGTCTCGATACCGAGAGTGAGTGGGGTGACGTCGAGAAGCAGCACGTCCTTTACATCGCCAGCGAGAACGCCGCCCTGGATGGCTGCTCCCACCGCAACCACCTCGTCAGGATTCACGCCGCGGTTCGGCTCCTTGCCGAAGAACTCTTTGACCAGTTCCTGCACTTTCGGAATGCGGATAGAGCCGCCGACCAGGATCACCTCGTCGATCTGCGAGGGCTGAAGCCCCGCGTCGGCGAGGGCCTGCTTGCAGGGCCCGAGAGTGCGTTGGAAGAGCGCTTCGCACAGAGCCTCGAACTTCGACCGGGTGAGCGTCTGCACGAGGTGTTTCGGACCCGATGCGTCGGCCGTGATGAAGGGCAGATTGATCTCGGACTGGCCCGTAGTGGAGAGCTCGCACTTGGCCTTCTCGGCGGCCTCCTTCAGACGCTGCAACGCCATCGGGTCGGCCGAGAGATCGACACCATCCGATCGGAGGAACTCGTCTACGAGCCAATCGATGATCGCCTGATCGAAATCGTCGCCACCGAGATGGGTGTCGCCGTTCGTCGCCTTGACCTCGGTCACGCCGTCGCCCAGCTCCAGCACGGAGATATCGAAGGTGCCACCGCCCAGGTCGAAGACCACGATCGTTTGCTCCTTCTCTTTCCCCATGCCGTATGAGAGCGCCGCGGCCGTGGGCTCATTGATGATCCGCTTCACTTCCAGGCCCGCGATGCGCCCGGCATCTTTGGTCGCCTGGCGCTGGGAGTCGTTGAAGTAGGCGGGAACCGTGATCACAGCATCGGTCACCGATTCACCCAAGTACTCCTCCGCGGTCGCCTTCAGCTTCTGAAGGATCTTCGCGCTGATCTCGGGCGGAGCGAAGAGCTTGTCGTCGATCTTCACGCGAGCGTCACGATTGTCGCCGGCCGCCACATCGTAGGGGACCTCTCCGGTCTCGGTGCCGACTTCAGAGAGCTTGCGCCCCATGAAGCGCTTGATGGAGTAGACGGTTTTCTTCGGGTTCGTGATGGCCTGGCGCTTCGCCACCTGACCCACTAGAAGTTCTCCGTCTCTGGCGAACGCCACGACGGAAGGCGTGGTTCTGCCACCTTCGGCGTTGGGAATCACAGTCGGCTCGCCGCCTTCCATGACGGCGATGACCGAGTTGGTCGTTCCCAGGTCGATCCCGACGATCTTGCCCATGTCTTGTTACCTCTCGAGTTCGGGAGCTGCGGCCCGTGATTCTCTCGCACTTTCGGCGGTCTCGAAAGCCGGCGAGAGATGCGGATTGTCGATTCCTGTTCTGCGGCTTTTGTGGAGGAACATGCGCAAGCTGCGTGCCAGAGGTGTCTGCCGCGCGGCTACGCCCTAACGCTTTGCGGGACAATAGGTTCAGCGCAGCGCGCATTCCAGTATTGCGCTCCGGTCGAGGCTGTCAGGTTGGCAGTGAGCTGACA
>CAZFNT010000542.1:0-3180 GCA_964520315.1 uncultured Gemmatimonadota bacterium | reverse complement strand
GCCGCGCCGCCCGTGCAATAGACCCCCGCCCCGCGCCCGTGCTCCCGTCCCCCCTCCGCCGTGTTGCCGCGCACGATGCAGCGCTCGATCCGCGCCTGCGTGCTCTCGCAGTAGATCCCTCCACCCGCACGCCCGAGCGCGGGCAGCTCCCACTCGGTGCCCGTCCCCCCCCGAAGCAGAAGGCCACGAATCGCCGTCGACGCGCTCTCTCCCGTGGCGAGGGTGAGCACGCTCCCGCCCTGTGCCGATGCGTCGATCACGGTCGCCTCGACAACCGCCCAATCGCCGGGGTCGGTTCCGGTCAGCACGATCGCCTTGCCGAGCAGATCGATCGCCTCGGCGTAGCTCCCGGGCTGCACGAGAACGGTGTCTCCGGCCACCGCCGCCCCGATCGCGTCTTGTATCGAGGCGTGCTCCGCCGGCACATCGATGGTTCGCGCCCCAGCGGAGCCGTACACCGCCGCGGCGATCATCGCGCTGATCCCCGATATTCGAACCCTGTTTCGATCCACTCTCATCCTCTCATCACTCCAGCACGGGGTCGCTGTTCGCCTCGCCGGGCGAGGGCAGGTCGAAGGGAGCCAGCGAGCTCTTTGCGTCGGGGTACCGGCCGAAGCTCCAGTCCTCCTCCTGGTAACTGAAGAGGATCCGGTCGACCACCACGCTCGAATCGCCCTCCGCACGCACGATCGAGAGCGCCTCGCCATTGCGGTTCAACTTGAAGGAAGCGTGGTAAGGCCCCTGTCCGACATCGTTATCAAGCCAGACGATCCGATGCCCACCCGGCGCCAGGGTTGCCCCCGGCGGAAAGGCCCATTTCTGGGGCTCGTCGTCCAGATCATCGGTCAGGAAGTGGTCCGCCAGCGCGATCGTCGTATCCGATCCGTTGTGGATCTCGGCCCAGTCGTCGTACTCACCGAATCCGTCCGCGAGAATCGTTGCGTTGATCGCGCAAATCTCGTTGATCGAGAGCGGCATGAATTCCCCGTCGTCCACGAAGATCGTCGCGCTCGCCTCACCCACGCGGCGCCCGGTGGCGCTCTCGACGATGGCGAAAAAGAGATCGTGGCGCCCGCGGTCGATCGTCCAGGGAATGCGCAACCTGATGCGCTCCGACCAGGGCTCGCCCGCGCCGAGCGGGGGCATCGGCACGATCATCACCGGATCCGGATCCAGCCAGACGCCGCCCTGCTTGAAAACGAAGAGCTGGATCTCGGCCTTCAGCTCGTCGCGCCAGTCCGAGGTCACCGAGATATCGGCCAAGAAGACCTCGCTCTGCTCGGGGCTCTCCTCGCTCACCAAGACCGCCACCGTGACCTCGTCCTGCCAGGCGTTCGCCCGATTTGGCGTGGCGGCGGGAAGGAGTCGGCGCAGTCCGTAGCCATCGGGAACCCGCCCGTAGGCCGGCTCGACCGCTCCCACCGGAATCGTCAAAGAATCGACGATCACCGTGCCGCTGTCGCCCGGGACCGTGATCGCGATCCAGCTCGGCAGTCCCACCGCCCGCGGGATGTTGAGCGTCAAGAAGCCCTTCGGAAGTAGCGGCCGAGAGGGCAGCGGCCACTTGTCTAGATCGCCGGGATCGTCGGTCGCCCGCAGGCCGGCCGTGTCGAGAGAGTCACGGCCGCGGTAGTGCAGCTCCAGCCGCGCCGCCGCCGTCGTATCGGGCGGAAGGATCAGCTCGTTGATCGAGAGCTCCACCCAGGCGGGGGGCGCCAGCTCGGCGATCGACGCCCGCAGAACCGCCTCGCGCCCGGCCATGATGTCGCGAGTCTCATAGAGCTCCGTCGTGTAGAGCTCCGCGTCTTCGCGCTGCCTCTTCTCGATATCGAGCAGCCCGTCGGCCATGACATCGGCCCCGACGGAATCGAAAGCGACCAGCGCGCTGTCGGCCGCGAGGGGGCCGTCCATGAGCGCGCTCAGGCGCTCGAGGTATTGCCGCATGATCGCCGGCACCGCGAGCGCCCGGTCGATCAGCCGATGAACACGTCCCTTGCCGTCGGGAAAGGCCGAGGTGGAGTAGTTGGCGGGAGCCTCTGGCGCCTTCAGAAGCAGATCGGCGTCCCACGCCAAGATTCGCCACTTCCCGCCGGTCCTGTCCCGCGTCATCAGGAAGTTCTGCAAGGCGAAGTCGCTGTTGGCGAGGTAGACCTGCGTCGCGTACCAATCGAGCACCTGCTCGGCTTCGAACATCGCTCGAAACCATTCCTCGAACTCGTTGTCCGGCACCGTTGCGAGGCCCTGGAGCAACCCCGCGATATCGCGGCGATACCAGTCATCTTCGTTCGTATTCTCGAAGTCCTCGACATAGGCGTCGAGATCGTTGCGCGGATGCAGGCCCCCGCTCACCTTGTAGGAGCGCCCCACCGGGTCGAGCCCGATCCGCTCCAGATAGCGTTCGTCGGGCTCTTCGATCGTCGTGAAAACTCCGGCGTATTCCCCATTCAACGTGAGCCGCGTCGGCCTGGCCCGATAGGCGTTGTGCCCCACCGCGACCATCAGTTCGTGCCCGACGATTTCGCGGATGAGCGACCGGTCCCCGAAGTTGGCGGCCAGCGAAACCACGTTCGATCCGTCAACATCGGGACCGAGCTCGATCCGGAACTTATAGGACTTCTTCGGAGCCTCGAGCGTCGCATTGCCCCGGAAATTGACCGTCCCCCGGCTCAGAAGTCCGTCGACGCGCAGATCCGCGGGCACCCGCACCCGTTCTCGGAGAGCCTGCTCCATGGTGCGAAGATCCTCGTCGGCGACGATCAGCTCCATCAGCCGCAGCACCGAGTCGCCGCCCGGCTTTTCCGCCACGCCCGCCCCGGTCGCCTCCGCTCCGACCCGCCCCATCGAGTCGACCGTTTCGACCCGGTAGATATAGGTCGGATCGGCGCTCGCCACGGCTCGGGCCTCGTAAGTATGCGCGCTGCTGAGATCGGTCCCCCATCCGTCCTCGACCGTGACGACATAGCCGTCGAGATGCTCCGGCGCCGGCTGCCTCCACCGCAGCAGCGCCCCCCCGTATGTCGGCTCCACGCTCAGGTCGACCACCGCGGGTCGCAGCGGGGGCACGGGATCGAGCGGGGAGAGCTGGATCCCCGCCAGTCCGACGTTGCCGGCCGTGCCCGAGAGACTCACGTCGAGGAGCGAATCGGTGGCGGTGACGCTGCGGCGCAGATCGAGCGAGCG
>CAZFNT010000541.1:0-3182 GCA_964520315.1 uncultured Gemmatimonadota bacterium | reverse complement strand
TAGAGCCCCCGCTCCACCAATCCCTTGGCCTTCGGAAGCCGCGGAATCGGCGGCACCATGTAGTGCAGCTCGGGAATGCAGGGGCCGGTAGTGTTGAAGCAGCGCATGCGTGGAGCACAGCGTGGGATCGGAGCGCGGGGGATGGTGGTTGAGCGCGTCGATCTCTTCGAGCTGTTCGTTGACCGGTTTGGGGTCCACTCTACTATTCCTGCGCGGCCCCTTACTTGCGGCAAGAATTGTGGGAGCATAACACCTAGGAGACTCGAGATGAATCAACCGTCAACTCCACCAACTCCTGAAGAGCGTCTCTGGCGGGAGGAGTTCGAGGCCGCGAGCCGACGTCCACTGGAGGTTCGTTTTCGATACTCATTCATAAAGACCTACAAGCCGGTAATGGACGACGAGATATTTCGTGCCTTCGACACGATGGAAGACTATCGGCGATGGTGTGAGGAGTCACTTCCGGAGTGGTTGGGCTATGGCCGCGTTTGAATACCGTCAAGCGGAAGAGATCCGCGACATCTTTGCGCGGAACGGCGTTCGTTACCTATTCATCGGCAAGTCCGGTGCGATTCTGCTCGGCTTCCCCGACACAACGCAGGATGCCGACGTGTTCGTCGAGAAGTCCCCAACCAACGGCAGGGCGTTGGTTGTGTCGCTACGGGAACTTGGCTTCGACCTGACGGACGATCAGGCGGAGGCGATTGTTCGCGGGAAGGACTTTGTGCAGCTCAAGAATGGCCCATTCGATCTGGACTTGATCTTCGCTCCTGATGGAATCGAAACATTCTCTGATGCCTGGTCGCGCCGAATCGAACTGGAAGGGTTCTTCGTCTGCCACATTGATGACATCATCGCCAGCAAACGAGCGACGGGGCGCGTCAAGGATCGCGAATCCCTGCCTCGACTGGAGGCCTTTCGCGAATACTGGCTGAAAGAACTCAAGTAAGCCGCGGTAGCGAGCTAGCCCGGACTTCTAACCAGCTTCTCCGCCAACCTCCGCGCACGCGCGGTCATCGCCTCGGGCGCCTCGAACTCGAAGAAGCGCTCCAGAGCCCGCCGCGCCGCTTCATCGTCTCCCAAAGCGTGCAGGGTGAGCGCCAACCGGAGCGCGACCCAGGGGTCGTTCGGCTCGGTCACCGAGAGTTGCTCCAGGGCTCGCAGGGCTTCGTTCGGCGCGCTCTCTTCGTTCAGGCGAACCCACTCGCGCAGGGCTCTGGAGTGTTGCGCATCTCGCTTCAGGGCCTGGTCCAGGAGGAATCGGGCCGTGTCGGCTTCCTTCGACTTTCGCCGGCATTCGGCCTCGGCGATCAGCAGATCCAGGCTCGTGTCTCCGCGCACGCGGGCGCTCGAGAATGCCTCGGCGGCCTCGGACCAACGGCCGAGGGCTCGGAGCAGGCGGCCTCTTTCCTCGTCGAGCTCCGGCCCGAAGCGCTCGGGGGCCTTCGAGAACAGAGTCAGCGCCCCTTCGGCGTCGCCGGCGAGGCGCCGCGCACGCAGAGCGGCGCGCCAATCGGCTGCGCCTGCGCCTGGGGCGAGGGCGGCGCGCTCTCTCCAGGCGTCCGCGGCGGGGCCGGTGTGAAGGTGGGCGACCCGGCGCAGGAAGGCGGCATCGCGGCCCCTTGCCGCCCGCTCGATCGCGGTCTCGATCTCGGGCGATTCGGGGAATCGATCCACGATCGCCGCGAAGACGCTGGTGTCGGGGAAACCCCGGACGATCGGGGCGTCCAGCGCGGGCTCGGCGGCGGGGAATGCCGCGGGGTCTCCGAATCGGATGAGGTCTATGGAGCGCGGTCGCCCGGCGAGGGGGATTCTCAGGCCGTCGCCGTCGAGGGGGGCCTCGTGCTCCTTTCCGGCGAGGCGCCAGAACCCCTCGTCCCAGCGGCCGCCGCGGCGCAGGGTGACGATGGCGTCGACCTGGTCGCCGCGATAGAGGATCTCGAGGGCGGCGGGGCGATCGGCGCGGGCGGTGACGCGCACCCCGCCGTGGCCGTCGTCGGCTGCGAAATCGCGTCCTGGCTCGAAGCGGTGGGGGCGTAGGGCGTATTGGCCGCCTTGGAGCCCCAGCTCGATCTCCACCCAGCGGCTCTCTTCGCCGAAAGCGGAGGTGCGGGAGAGGTCGCGAGACCAGGTGATGAGCAGCAAGCCGGCGTCGGGGGCGATCGGGTGACGGGTCAGGGAGAAGGCGTCTTCGAGGGTGTAGAGGAGCGTTGGGGGGCGGTCCGGTCCGAGGAGGAAGCGGCTCCGCGATATGGGGAGCCTGGCGGGCGGGACCTGATCCAGCAATCTCGACGCGTTCACTTCGACGAGGGAAGGTGCGATTTGCCTTCGCAATCTCAGGGTGTGCGGACCGCGCGGGACGCCTCCAATCCACCAGGCATGTCCCCGATCACCGTCGAGATGGAGGCCGTCGAGTCGGTCGCCGGAGAGGGCTGGGGGGTCGAGTCCGGGGGCGGAGAGGGGGATGCCGTCGAGGGTGGCGTAGAGGGCGTCGGCGATGAGCTCGGGGCCGGGTCCGGGGACGCCTCGGAAATCGCAGCGGGCGCGGAGGTCGAGGCGGATGGTGGCGGGGGCGTCCAGGTGGAAGTCGAGGTCGCCGGTGCTTTGGGCGATCGGGGTGGCGGGCGCGGGGGGCGGCGGCGTGGTCGGGCGCGGCGCGGCGGCGGGGTGGGCGACGATCGGTGAGGAGAAGGCGCGTTCGCCGTCGGTCTGTATGGCGAGGAGCTGGTAAGAGGTGGTGGTCGCGGGGGCGTCGACGGCGTCGATCCGGGCGGGGAAGCCGGGGCGCTCGCGGCGGATCCAGGGGGCGCCGTTCTTGAGGAGGGTGAGGGAGGCGAGCTCGCCGGGGGCGGCGGCCAGGGCGTGGAGGTGGACGGCGCGCTCGCCGGTGGGGGCGCCCGCGGAGGGGGTGAGTCCGGGGCCGTCGGCTGAGAGCTCGAGCAGGATTCTGGCGCCTGTTGTGCCGTAGACGCGGCGGTGGCGGAGGGCGTCGAGGAGGGAGCGGCGGTCGAGGGTTGGGGCGCGAATGGCGGCCAGGCCGAGGTTGCCGGGCTGGGCGGTGTGGATGTCGCCCGAAGCGATGACGCCGAGGGCGGGATCGAGGGCGCGGGCGGAGTCGTAGGCGCGTCCGGGGACGGCCATGGCGAGGCGGGGGGTGGCGCTGCGCTGGGCGGTGGGGGTGC
>CAZFNT010000540.1:0-3186 GCA_964520315.1 uncultured Gemmatimonadota bacterium | reverse complement strand
TTTCACACCGGCGGCACCAACGTGGTGCTGCGCGAATTCGATCCGGCCCGCTTTGATGTGCTCGGCGGTCCACTGCATGCAGTTGGTGATCTCGAATGGCAGATCACCCCACCACTTGCCCTTCTCCATCATCATTTTCATGATGCGATGGGCGTGACCACATTCACCCATAAGGAGCACCTTGGCTCCCAAGCGCTTCGCTTCTTCGACATAGAGCTTGTTGTCTTCCTTCATCGACGCGTCGTCGCCGGTGAAGAGACCGTAGTTAGCCCCGTCGAAGCACGTGGAACTCATCGTCCACTTGTCTGCCATGCCCAGCACATGGAAGACCTTCGCCACTCCCATGGTGGCCTCCGGATTGACTAGCACGTCGCCCGAGGGCGGTACATAGAAGTAATCGGCGCCGACAACATCGACTGGGATCTTGATGTCGACATCGTGCTCGTCCTTCATCTTCTCTTCGAGAAAATCGATCGCGGCGATGAATGCCTGTTTCGACGCACCGTCGGTGTTGCCCGTTTCGAGCGAGATCTCGACTACCTTCTTCATCGTCTCCGGGGTCTTTCCTGTCTGGTCCAGGATTGCACGACCCTTTCGCGTGATGACGGAATGATCGATTCCGAAGGGACAGAAAACAGCGCATCGCCGGCAGCCGGTGCACTCATAGAAGGTCTGTGCCCACTCGTCTAGAACGGCCGGATCGAAGTCCTCCGCCCCGGCAAGGCGGCCGAACACCTCCCTGCGAAAGTGTTGTGCTTACGATAGACCCGCCGAATCAGGTCGGTACGCTCGGCGGGGTTGTAGCGCTTCTCGCTCTTGCCTTGATAGACGGGGCAAACACTGGCGCATGTGCCGCATTTCGCGCACATCTCCATGTACATTCGCATCGAACGCGGACCATTCTCGATGGCGCTGATCGAATCGACGACCTTCTGCTTTACGTTGTTGTCTGACATCTTCGTCTGTCTCCGAAAGGTCGCGCTAGTGTTTGCGGATCATTTGGTGGGTGAAGAAGATCCCGCCGAAATGGAGGATCTTGCTGAAGGGCATCAACATGATCAGCAACATAGCCAGAAGCATGTGCACCAGAAAAGCCGCGTTCTGCAGCGCTTGTGAGCCCATGATATTGCCGAATGTCGCCAGGTTCTTGAAGTACTCGTGAGTTAGATGGAGATCGAAGTGCTCCGCTCCAAACCGCATGAAATTGCCGGTGATAATGATCGCGGCGATGAGCAGAAGAGCGAAGTAGTCCGCGATGCCCGTGATCTCTCGAACTCTCGGCAGGGTGACGTGTCTCAAGAAGAGGATCGCCAATGTCGCCAGCACGACGACACCCGCGGCGCCGCCTGCTCCGCTCGACATGCTATGGATCGCTGATTCGCTCATTCCCCTTCCGGCGAAGACGCCATCGACGTTGGCGAAGACCCGCAGGTGGCCAAGAAATATCAGAGCCAGCACGACATGGAACACCCATGCGAAGAGCCACAGGGAAGGGTCGCCCTTGGAGAGGCTCCGGAAGAGCAACACTTCTTTGACGACCGCCACCTTGTTGTCGCTTTCGGCGAGCGGGGCCGGCGTCAATGTCATCGCCGGAGTCGGCAGCTTCATCCAGATCCGAAATCGTTGAACCATTCCGATCACGAAAACCAATATCGCTACATATGGGAGGATCGCTCCCACGAGAAATTGTACAGCAACCATCAACTCATTCCTTCAGTCTATGTTCGAGCATTGAGCATCTACCTGGCGGCGTTACACATCATCAAACGCAGCCCGGGGGACGCGGTAGTCCGGCCAAGCGATAGGCGCCCTTCACGACGCCGCAAGGGAAGAGGTCACAAATCGTTGTCGCTTTGAGCCCGGTGGCCTTACCGATTCGAACCACGGCGGGCCCACGTCCGTTGGTGGAATAGAACTCCTTGACGAACTCGATCACGCGCCAGTGTTCGTCCGTGAGCGGACCGATGTCGTTCGCAATCGCGAGCTCCTCGGCCCTCTCGCGAGTCCAGCTCGCCATCTCCCTCAGATAGCCTTCGTCGTCGAGGTCCTCATGCCGGGGTTCGGAGGTTTCTTTGTCCATTGGCGGATCCTCCAGCGGGATCTGCGTCTGGCGTTTCCAGAGACTCGACCGGGAAGCGGGCGATGATCTCGGCAATCTGTCGAAGATCGAAGGGGTTGTCGATGATGCTGACGGGCACGCCAAACACCTTCGTGGAATTCCCCCGTTCCTTCCATCTCTTGGGAACCGCGAGGGTGGTTTTCAAGCCGGGTAATCTGGAATCGCGCGCCAAGTGGTGCACGAGACCGGAATCACCGGTTCGATTCAGGGCTTCGTCGATGACGGCGAAGGCCGGACGGAAGCTCGGAATGATGCTGGCCGCTTCGTACCCGTCCCCCGCTAAGCGGAGAGCGAGATCGGCGTTCTGCTGTGATCGAAGCTCCCGGGCTAGCTCTTCGTCCGGTGTCACGACCAGCACCTGGGTGGGGAGGTTCTTGACGCGGCGGTAATACACACAGTCGCGGCAGCTGCTTCGACAGAGCTGCTTGGAGTGACCGATGTCGAATCCCATGCCAGCCATCTCGAAACACCACCCCGCTCGCACCTGGTAGATCGAGCACTGCTTGCACTCGTCACGGATGCCGTCTCGTCCCGTCAGGTACTCCCAGCAACGCAATGGGGGAGAAGACACTCTCGCACGAGGCTCTGGCGAAGAGCCCCCCGCCGGCGGGCAGGGGCCGAGAAGCGCGACGACGTCACGCCGCCTGACGCGATAGTGCCCACCCGCCGTGCGTACGCCGCCCAATCGGCCTTTTCGGATCCACTTCAACACGGTATCGGAAGTGACCGAGAAGAGCTTCGCGGCCTGTCCTGTACTCAGCCATTCACGCTCTTTATGAGGCATCTCTTGTTGGCTGTATCGGTTTTCTGCATTCGGGCGCAGCGCCCTTCGACCGCCGACTGCATTTTACGGATTTCCGGTGTGCACGTCAAACAAAGAACCAAGAACAGCCGCAAACGTACCTACGTTCTTGGCCGATGCGGTCGCCAGCTCAGATGTTGAACCAGGGCGTGACCCAGATGTACTTCATATTCAGTGTGTACCGCAGGACCATCTTGATCGGCAGGAGCCACATGGTAAGGAAGAGGAAGGCAGTGACCGCGTAGCGAGGCAATCCCAGCTCTTT
>CAZFNT010000539.1:0-3195 GCA_964520315.1 uncultured Gemmatimonadota bacterium | reverse complement strand
CCCACGCGACGGTGGAGCACTGCATCATCGCCCGGAACCAAGCCGGCAGAAATGGTGGCGGTATCTGGTGCTACAACTCGTCGCCGACGATTGACTACTGCACGATCGTGGACAACCTGGCTCCTTGGAACGGTGGGGCGCTCTACTGCGAAGCGCGCGCCAATCCGGTCGTGACCAACTCGATTCTCGCGGGCAATGGCCCCGAAGAGGTGTACATCGTTGCGGGACAGGGTGAGCCGATCATCGAGTTCTGCGACGTTTTGGGCGGCTGGCCCGGGAACGGCAACATCGATGCGGAGCCCGAGTTCATGGCGGGCTTCAGCGACGTGCCTCGGCTGCGCTTCATTCTCGGCATCGACTCCCCTTGCATAGACGCGGCAAGTCCCGCGGATGAAGACGGTGTGGACTGGGCGGAGCTCTCTCCCCCGTACAGCGAGTACAACGGCGGAGCGGCCGACATGGGAGCCTACGGCGGTCCCGGCAATGAGGGGTGGCTCGAGATTCTCCCCTGACTGACACCTGCACAGCAGCGAACAGCTCTCCGCTTCTGGGCTTGTCACGGGCCCCCGCCACAGGCAGTATCCAGCAACACTGGACCCTGAGGCGGGGGCCTTACCGCTGTTAGATCGAGTTCGAAACAGGAGAAAGCGTGCCAAGTCGGCCAGATCGAGCGCGACCACGATGCCAGGCGATGATGATCGCGGCATTTGTAGCGGTGATCGCCGGCTGTGGCGGGAACGGGCGGGGCTCCACGGCGGAGAAAGAGCCTCTAGCCACGGTGGAGAGCGTGCGGCCGAGACCGCCCTCCAACCCAACTCCTGACGGCGAGACCGAGCTACTGCTCGTGGGCCTCGACGGGGCCACATGGCATGTGATCGACAGTTTGCTGGCGCAGGGGAATCTGCCCAATCTGAGCCGACTCATCGACTCAGGCGTGCGGGGTCGGCTGGAATCGGAGCGTCCAATCCAATCGCCGCCGGTTTGGACAACCATCGCCACAGGCAAGACCCGGGAACAACATGGAATCGAGACCTTCTTCGTGGTCCAGGACGATGGCGGGAAGATCCCCGTCACGACGCGGATGAGAAAGGCGCGGCCATTCTGGGATATCTTCTCCGAGATGGGGATCTCGGTCGGCGTTGTGGGCTGGTGGCCGAGCTGGCCCGCCGAAGAGGTGCGGGACGGTTTCATCATCAGTGATCGGGCGTGGCCGGTCCGCTTCAGCCCCAACGCAGTACCCTATGGCACGCAACGCGATCAGACCGGCAGCGTTGTCGAATGGGATTTCGAAAGGCGAACCTGGCCCGAAGAGCTGTTCGAGGAGTTCCGCCCCTTCATCGTGACAGAAGAGGCCGTCATCAAACCTGAGATCACGGAACAGATTTTCGGCAGCCGTGCGAACCCGAGACAGGAGATGTGGAACGCCTACTGGGTCTATGCGAAGGACATCACTTTCGCCCGGTCTGGGCTCCACTTTCTTTCCGAGCGAAAACCCCGGGTTTTCGCGATCTACTTGCAGGGAGCGGATGTCATGTCGCACTACTATTGGCACTATCGACCTGCCGAGAAGTTCGAGATCTCCGCAGAAGACCGCGCTCTTTTCGGGGACGCCGTCGATCGCTACTATCGCTATGCCGATGAGGTAATCGGTAGGCTGTTGCGTGCGGCGGGGGAGAAGGCAGCCATCATCATTGTTTCCGATCACGGATTCGAGACACTCTGGGATCTGAAGGTCAAGTGGGAGCGCGGCGAAGAGATCGAGCACGAGGGTGGGAAGGGCGGGTATCCCTATACTCACGCGCTCCAAGGCATCTTCATCGCCAACGGCCCAGGCTTCGCAAAGGGCGTTACATTGAATGGTGCGACCATCTACGACGTCATGCCCACCCTGCTGCACCGCATGGGGCTGCCCGCCGGCCGGGACATGCCGGGCAAGTTGTTGGAGGACGCCTTCGACACGGTGTTCAGCTCACAGCACCCGCTTCAGCGTATCGCTACCTGGGAACGCGCCGAGCAGGAAGGAGCGACTGAGACGACAGTGGAGGGACCCATGGACGACGCAATCTTGGAGAAGCTGAGAACGCTCGGATACCTGGATTGACCGAAGTGCGACGGGCCCACCAGCAACTGTCATTGTCTGCACCAGCATTTGTGGACCTAAGTGGCCGACTCCGCAAATACGGTGACGCACCGAGGGCGCCGCTGCGCCGCGCTGGCAAGGCGCGACGACGATTCATGGCCGGAGGTTCTGGCGCGGAGTGCGCCTGGCATGGCGCTCGAACTGGAGGTGAGTGCATGACCAGCCCTTTCAAGGTGCTGAGAAGCAGCGGTCTTCGCCTTAGATTCAAGAAGCACAAACGCGGACCGAGGAAGCCGAAAAAGAAGAAGCGTCACGACCCAAGTCGCCCACACGTCTCAACCTTCAAGCTACTTGACGAGTGATGCGAGACACCTTGAAAGGGCTGGTCTCATGTCGAGACCCCAACCCTGCGCGGCCGACACGGCACCGAGTGTGGCGATGGAGGGATCAGCGAAGCCGCCGGGCAGGTCGATTCGCGTGATCCGAATGCGAATGCTGCTGATCGGTCGACCGGAGAACCCGGTCTCGTCGGGGACGAAGTAGTCGATCCATGCCGCGTACCAGCTCGAGCCTCCCTCCGACTCGCGCGGGAGGATGTTGACGACCTCGTGGCCGGTGAAGCCAAGCTCCTGATCACCCTCGACGTCGTGGTCGCGATACGATTCGATCAGGCCTCGATCCAGCCGCCAGGTCTCCCCGCCATCGGCGCCGCGGGCAAGATGGATGTCGACGCTGGGCACGAAGAACCGATTCCCGACCGGTCCGACGACATGAACGTCGGGCCAGGAGTACGCCATCCAGATCGTTCCGGTCGTCGGATCGTGGCGCAGGCACGGGTCGGCGAAACCGCGGAAGTTGGTCGGCAGCCCATTCGAAAACCTCGAGGGTGCGTCTCCCTCGACAGCGAGCTCCGCGCATTCGGGGCTGTCCCCCAGGCAGTCGAACTGTGTGAAGGCCTCGGCGGTACGGGGGATCAGGTCGACCGGGCCGATGGAAAGCAGGGCCACAAGAACGAAAAGGGGACGCATCGACATCTCCTGAGAGGATGGATGCGTCCACCTTAGGGTCCGGAAAGAAACAAACGTGTCAGATCGCGCCCAGATTTGGGTCAGATT
>CAZFNT010000538.1:0-3198 GCA_964520315.1 uncultured Gemmatimonadota bacterium | reverse complement strand
GACTTTTGGTCCGGTCGCCGCCGTCATCCGCGCTGACGACGAGGCTCACGCCATCGAGTTGGCCAATCGCTCAGACTTCGGGCTCGGCGCATCCCTCTACACAGGGGATATCGAGCGGGCGAAGAGCGAGATTGTGCCGCGACTCGAAGTCGGAGGGGTCGCCGTCAACGGATTCTTGAAGAGCGATCCCAGAGTTCCATTTGGCGGAGTCCGCGACTCGGGTTATGGACGCGAACTCGGACGCGAGGGAATTCTGGCGTTCGTCAACGCCAAGACCGTGTGGGTCGCTTGACCGAACGTGCACAAAAGAGCGCCGACCCTGCGAATGACCAAGTCATAACGGTCTTTCGCAGCCGCCTACGAGCAGACGCGAACGACAACGGCTACGAGGAATGGTCCGAGAGGATGGAGACGCTCGCCGCCCAACAACCAGGGTTCGTGTCGATTCGAGGCTACGACGGTGCCGACGGTGAACGGGTCTCGATCGTCGAGTTCGCCGATGAAGCATCGATGATGGCGTGGAGTCATCAGCCCGAGCATCTCGAAGCACAGCGCCTCGGACGAGAGAAGTTCTACAGCTGGTACGAGGTGAGCAGCGCGACCCTCTTCAGGCGACGAAGTTGGGGCGATGCTCTTTAACTCCCTCGTCTTCTTCGCCTTCCTGATCGTCGTCTGCGCCGTCTACTTCGCGCTTGGGACCCGCAAGGCTCAGAACCGATTCCTGCTCGTCGCCAGCTACGTCTTCTACGGCTGGTGGGACTGGCGGTTTCTCGGACTCATCGCCCTGTCCACCGTAGTGGACTACGCCGTCGGCCAGGCGATGAAGGCGTCCAATGACGATCGAAAACGACTTCGTCTGGTTCGTACGTCGGTCGGTGTGAACCTCGGGATCTTGGCGGTCTTCAAGTACTTCGGGTTCTTCGCTGAGAGTACGATCGCGGCGCTGAACTCGTTGGGGTTGGAAGCCGATCCGGTCACGGTTCATATCGTGCTCCCGGTCGGCATCTCGTTCTACACATTCCAGACCCTCAGCTACTCGATCGATGTCTATCGGAGAAAGCTGAAGCCGTGCGACGACTTCCTCGACTTCGCGCTCTTTGTCTCTTTCTTCCCGCAGCTTGTCGCTGGCCCCATCGAGCGTGCCTCTGCCCTGCTGCCCCAAATCGCCAAGCGTCGACAGGTCAACTGGGGCCAAATCGACGCCGGCTTGCACCTGATCTTGTGGGGCTTGGCAAAGAAGGTGGTGATCGCGGACAACGCGGCGATCCGATCCGACCGGATCTTCAACGATATGACCGCCTACACCGGGGGTGATCTCGTCGTCGGTGCGCTCGCGTTCACGATTCAGATCTACTGTGACTTCTCCGGCTACTCGGACATCGCTCGAGGCGTCGCGAAGATCCTCGGGTTCGACCTGATGGTGAACTTCAAGGTTCCGTACTTTGCCCGGAATCCGAGCGACTTCTGGCAACGCTGGCACGTGTCGCTCTCGTCGTGGCTGCGCGACTATCTCTACATATCGCTCGGCGGAAACCGCAACGGCACCTGGATGACATACCGCAACCTGGCTTTGACCATGTTGCTCGGCGGTCTGTGGCACGGCGCAGCGTGGAATTTCGTCGCCTGGGGCGCGTTCCATGGCGCGATCCTCGTGCTCTACCGGCTGGTAGTTCCCCTCGGACGCGACCCCAATCCCGAAGGCGGCGCGGTAGCCTGGGCAGGAATGCTCTGGCGCGTACCCGTGATGTTCGCGTTCACTGTCTGCGGCTGGGTCCTCTTCCGAGCGAGCAGCATGGGCGACATCGTGTGGTGGTTCTCCAACGCCAGCTTTGCCCTCAACGAGGGAACCCTCAAGTCGGCGATCGTCGTCGCGGCTCTATGGAGCCCTGTCATCGGCGTGCAGCTCTTCCAACAGTGGAAGGGCGACCTGCTCTGGTACGCCAAGACCTGGCGACCGCTCCGATTCGCCTCCAGCCTGGCGTTGATCGTGGCCATCGCGATCTTCGGCCAACGTTCCGTCTCTGAATTCATCTACTTCCAGTTCTGATGAGCGTTCTGAAGCAAATCATGACGCCGCCGGAAGAGACGATCGGCGAGACCGGTAAGAGGGCCGTGCTTCTCTTCTGGATCGCGCTGGCCGCGGCCCTTTGCGCCATCAACGCCCTCGCATACCTCGAAGTTGAGAACCGGCCCCGCAACCGCGGGTACGAGGTCGTCAGCCACAAGTGGGAGCTGGCGATGACCGCAGAGGCCCCTGTGGACCTGCTCTTTGTCGGAGACTCCACCTGCAACCAGGGCATCATGCCCACCGTATTCGCCGAGGAGACGGGGGAGCGCCCAGCGCGCCTACTTGAACCGAGAGCTGGTCGACTACTACATCGAGAACGTCGGAAACCCCGGCGCCGTCGTGATGGGTCACACGTGGGACGTCTGGCATCGAGAGCCCGAAGATGGGCTGATGGCCATGCTCTTCACCATGCCCGGACCTGAGTCCTGGAACCGAACCGAGCCTCGAGTTCCCCTCAATGCCCAGCAATATCTGGTCGCCCGCTGGGGTCGCTACTTCCCGCTCTACACCCAACACGTGTCTCTGCTGGGTTCGATCGTCAGCCCTTTCTCTGTGCCTGAGATCGACATCGCAGAGGGCGGGTTCATGCCCGTGACACAGCACAAGGAGTCGCGCATCGAACGAGACATCGAGGCCCACTCCACGCTCACCGCCGAAACCAAATTCGAGGTCGCTGAGTGGAACCGGCTTGGACTCACCCGCCTCGCCGAGGTCACCGCTGAAGCGGGAGTTCCCCTCTATCTGATCGTGGCGCCGGCTCATGAGAGACTGCTGGAGCGGGATAGCTTCCAGACCTGGGTGACCGAACTCTCCGCGTTCTATGACGAGTTCGCGACAGACTACGACCATGTCGTCGTGCTGGCCGGAGAGCCGCTCTCGATCCCCCATGCGATGACCCAGAGCGCAGACCACGTCACTGTGGATGGCGCCGACTTCTACTCCCGGTTCGTCGCCGAACGTCTGGTGCAGGCTCGGTTCGCCGATCAGTGATGGTGACCGGCGCTCTCCCGATCGAGCCAGAGCAGCTGCGCACGAGCCTCGGTAGAACCTGAGACCTCAGCGGTCCAGAGGACCTGCAAGGAGACGGAATCCTCGAGCTCTTCAATCTGGAGGGTTCCGCCTGACGATGG
>CAZFNT010000537.1:0-3215 GCA_964520315.1 uncultured Gemmatimonadota bacterium | reverse complement strand
GGAAAGTGGGCCCGGAGCCGAACGAACAAACGACGGCGCCGCCGCAGCGCCCCCCTGGGAGGTCCGGCGTAGCCCCGTGCCTGATGGTGAACCCCTCGACAACGCTCGCCGCTGTTTCTTCACGGAAGAGATCGAAGCCTCGGCTCCTCCCCTCGCAATCGATGACCGTGGATCGGGGACCCTCTCTCGACAGAAGGTGAATCGGCTTTCCCCGCAGATCGAGCGACACATTCTCCTCGCCGGCGTATGTGCCGGGAGAAACCACAACAACACTCCAGTCAGGAGCGGCGTCGATGGCGGCCTGGATCGTGGGAAGGTCGTCCGGAACACGAATCGCCGATCGAGGCTCCGTGAAGGCCCAGTTCACGATCTCGTAGTTGCCGAAGGCATCACCGGTTCCCGCCGTGAAGCCGATCCACGCCTGTCCATTGGGAATTCCGGTGAGGTCGACCGGCGCGAGAAGAACCGGTTGCGCGGGATCATCGATGCAGACAATCAGAGAGGGAGGTCGATAGTGGATCCAGACTTGGTGGGGCTCTCCATCGGTCAGATTCGGAATATCGGTCGTGTATCCAAGAGAGTAGCGATGGTGACGGCTGTTGGGCAGAGCCCCACGAGAGTGAACACTAATGTGGTTCCCGTTCGGGTCATCGAGCGTAGGGTTGTAGTAGGTATCGAACTCGATGGCAACACTCTTGGGAATCAGATCGTAGCCGATACTGGCACCGGTCCCGCCGATCCTCACATCCGCGTCGCCGCTTATGACGAAGGCGAACCCATCGCCCGACGGATCGCTCGACTCGCCGATTCCAAAGGTGAAATATGTATCGAAGCCCTTGGCTACATTCAGCGCGGCCCGCGTCCACACGGCGCCTCTTTGATCGATGGCGGTTGAGACGAGCCGGATCCGCTCGGCCGCCCGATGGGCGTCGCCCACGAGCTCGAGCGCCTCGACATCGGTGAATGGGTCGAAACGGAACTCGGCTTCCGCAGCCACGAGACTAAGCGATATTCCAGCCAGCATCGAGCAGACAAGACGATGCGCGGCACTCCAGCGCGATCGACCGATCACGCTTGGCCTCTCAACTCGATCCGCTCGACATGTAGAGATGAGGGGTTGAAGTGATCTGGTATGAACTCCAACGCCAGATCCTCCACCGAGTCCAGGAACATCCAGCCCGGTGTCTCCCCTACCCAGAAGCTCACACCTGCTTGCCCCGGCATCCATGGCAGCAGAACGCGGTTCAAGGCCCGCTCTTCTCCCGGTCCGCTCCAACGCAGCGCCACGGTCCAGGAGCGATTCCCATCGCCTCCCCCACTAACTTGCGCTCCATTTGTTTCGGCCAGAATCACAGAGATCTCGCGCACCATCGCTGCCGGCAGTCTCTGATCGGTCAACGCGATCCACGTCGGTCCCGGACCTGACGCCCGAATACCGTCGCAGTCGAAGTACGAGTCGGATCGGGGATAGCCGATAGCACGCCATTCCCTCAGCTCTTCGCCTTCCCAGCGAACGACGATTTCTTCCGGGATTGTGCACCGCTCGGCTACGGCCAGCGATATCCGGGCCGTCTCGTCCACGAGACGCTCGTGATCCCAACGGACCAGATAATCACTCCCGCCCCAATCGAGAAGATCCGCCCGGAATCGATGCGGATCGAGCCCGAATGTCAAAGGTGTGTTGCCGTAGGGTGGCGCGAGATGGTACGAAACATGGCCGAGATCATCTATCGGAGCCGCGCCAAAACTGCGATCGGTTGAGAGATTCGTGAAGAGGATCGCGTCCGTCAGATCGGTACCGGTGAAGTAGAGACAGGAGTTCGGGTTTGCGTTTTCGGCCCATGGAGCCAGGCCGACGACGAGACGGTGTGCCTCCGCGGCGTCTTGCCGGATCGCTTCGGTGTTCCAATCGTACGCTCGCCAGTAGGTTCGCGCCAAGTTGGCGGCCAAAGCCAATCCCACTGTCGTTGCGACGCCGCGCAGCAGCCGCCCATCGAAAAGCCCACGTCGATCGGTTGGTTTCCTCGCCCCCGCAAGCAGGCCACCGATTAGAAGCCCAGCGAATGCGGACGCCATGTAGAAGCGCCTCATCTCGCTCTCGCGAAGCCCGAGATCGGCGACGTTGGGCAGCACCGGAAGGAACGCTCCATACGCGAGTGCCCCGCAAGCAATAAGGATGCGGCGATGGCGCCTGCTTCGCCAGGAAAGGAGTGCGAGCCCCCAAGCGCAAGCTAGAGAAGCTGCGCCCAGAGTCGCTCTGAAGTGGGGGCTTCGCAGCGGCGCCGGAACCAAGAGAAGCCGAGGAAAGCCGGTCGCAAGGACACTGAGCGCCTGCCCGGGATCCGCAAAGTAAGCGCCAAGTGATAGGTACTCCTCGTTCTGCGCGTTGGCGAGCCCGTGGAAAATCCCCCCCTGTACGAGAGTGCGCGAGCACAGGTAGATGCCGACCACTCCCAGGTAAGGGAACAGCTTACGATAGCGTCGGCCACCCTCCATCGGCACGATCGTCTCGATCACCAATATCGCTATCGGAACGCCCACGCCGATCTCCTTAGAAAAGGCGGCGGCCGACGCGGCGATCACGGATGCCCAGTAGAATACCCTCCCGCCCTCGCCCTCCCGAGCCCGCCGATGATGTAGATAGAGAACAACCGCGAGCAGATAGAAGAAGAGACACATCGCCTCTTCACGCAAGGCAACCCGCAGGACACAGTTTACCGACAGGGGAAAAAGAAGCGTGAAGATCGCCGCCAGCGCGGACGCCAGTCGATCTCCATACCAGTGGAGACCGATGAAGTAGACCACCGTGCAGGCGGCTACATGCAAGGAAGATGTGGTGAGATGCCAGCCGAAGGGATCGAATCCCCATAGAAGGAAATCTGGGCCCGCCGTGAGACTCGGAAGGGCGCGGTACATGTTCCCCTGAGATTCCGTGAACAGCCTGAGCGCGGTTTCGAGACTGGAGTCGGTCGCGAACTGTCTTCCCCAATCCAGATAGCGACAGTCGTCTCGGACAAAGAAGATCCTCATCTGCTCACCGAAGCGACCCCACATCAGAGCCCAAAGCCCCGCGAACACCGCAATCACTTCGGCCGCGACGCGGATGCCGGGGGCCCTCGACCCTTCTCTCATAGCCGCCCTGGCTGTTCCAGAGCGCCGCGGACGCGGCGGGCTTCGCCGCTTGCCGGCGCCACTTCTACAAGCCTCTCCCACAC
>CAZFNT010000536.1:0-3232 GCA_964520315.1 uncultured Gemmatimonadota bacterium | reverse complement strand
TCCGATGCCGCGACGTGGCACATTTATGATTCGACGAAGCGAGAGCAGGTCGGCTCTGTTGGTGATCACCTTCAGGTAAGCGAGCAGGTCTTTCACCTCTTTGCGCTCGGAGAAGCGCTCCCCCCCCAGCACGCGATGAGGAACGACCAGTTTTCGCAACAGATCGCGAATTGTGCGGAACTGCTCCACCGTGCGAGCCAGAATCACGATGTCGGATCGTTGAATCCCGACGCTTTGGAGGTCGCGCAGGCTCTTTTCGATGTCGCTGGCTTCGGCGCGTTCGTTCCAACTCTCGAGAACTCGGACCGCGTTCCCGCCCTTCTTCGCAGCCGTGCGCAACTTCGAGCGTCTCTTGCGATTCCGGGCGATCACCTCATTGGCCGCTTCTACCACGGTCTTGGAGCCTCGGTAGCAACGGTTCAGCTCGATCTCGCCCGCGTCCCGATGCCGCTCCTTGAACTCGAACATCCCCACCGGCTCGGCAGCCGTGCCGTCCATGATCGATTGGTCTTCATTGCCACAGACGAAAAGCGAACCCTGCGAAGAGAGAGCCTCGACGAGGCGACATTCCGCGGGGCTGAGGTCTTGGTAGTCGTCGACGATCAAGTGCTCGATCTTCTGCGACTCCTCTTCGAGCGCACCGTCGACCGACTCGATCACTTCGACCGCCTTGCATGCGAGATCTTGTCGATCGAATGCGTCGCAGTCGCGCAACCCTTCATCATAGGCGTCGAACACGCGAGCCGCAACCACGGCAACATCCGTCTGCGCAAGAAGTTCGATCCCCTTCGGCGAGAGCAAGCTCGCCTTCGCGGTCCAGATCAGATCGACCACCTCTTCCGCGTCGATCTCCTCGGATGCCCGTTCCCTTAGCAGCTCGGTCATCAGCTGCACGGCGTCTCCGCGGTCGTGAATGACATACTGCTCCGACCGGCCCAGTTTCGGCGCGTGCCGACCGAGAAGCTCAGACCCGTGCCGGCGCGGTGTCGTGACGATGAGATCGGGTTGCGCACCACCGGCGGCGGCTTCGATTCGCTCCCGCATCAGGCGACCCGCGGCATGGTTGGCGACGAATACAACGATCCGCGTCGGGTCTCGATCACCTTTGATAAGGTGAGCCGCGCGGTGGGCGACGACCTCGCTCTTGCCGGTGCCTGGGCCACCGACAATCAGGGCGACCGTGTGTTTGGAACGGACCGCCCGGGTCTGTGCCCGATCCAAACTCGTCATTTCGCTCATCTGCGACGGTCCCTTTTTCGCGATTGTCGAGTCGCCCTGGAAGCGCTGCCTGTCTTCGACTCGAAGGGCGTGAAGAATCGTAGAAAAGCGGCACGTCTACGCAAACACAACCGTAGCGAAGGGCGCGCGGCCAGTCAACGGAGAGCTTCGGGAATCTACTTAGTCACACATAGCTCCTCAGCGCGCGCGACGTATCGGACTGGCGGAGTCGCGCAAGTCCCGTGTTGCGAATCTGTCGGATGTACTCCTTCGTGACCCCGAGGGTATCCCCTATCTCCGCCAAGGTGCAGGGCTGAGCGCCACCCAGCCCATAGTAGAGTCGCAACACCGTCGACTGACGCTCGGAAAGCCCGCAGAGGGCACGAGCGACATCGCCGCGCAGCTTCTCTCGCGCGACTCGCTCCAGTGGGTCCTCGACCCTCTCGTCGGCGACGGTTTCGGCGACGGTTCGTCCTTCTCCCTGCGGCCCTCCCCCGCACGGCCCCGAGAGCGGGATCATCCTGAACTGGGACTCGGGGAACTCTGCGGTGGGCCGATCGATCGGCTGTCCGCCGGCGGCTCGCTCACGCTGCTCTTTGATCGCCTTCCGCAGCCGGTTCTGTCGATACACCGGTATTCGGATCGTCGAGCGCTGATCCATGACGGCCTTGCGAATCGCCTGCCGAATCCAGTAGAACGCATACGAGGCGAAGCTGTTCCCTCGATCAGCATCGAAACGCCGCGCCCCCTCTATCAAGCCGATGTTCCCCTCGTTGACGAGGTCGGCCAAAGGAACGCCCATCCTCTGATAGCGTCGCGCCACGAAGATCACCAGACGCAGGTTCCTCTGAACCAACTGATCGAGGGCGCCGGGTCTGCCGTCCCGAACATCGTAGAGCAGCCGGCGCTCCTCCTCGGAATTGAGCAGATCGTAGCGCTCCACATCGCGCCGATAGAGCTGCAAGCTGTCCTGCTCGGAGCCGATTGGACGGGTTGCTGTTGCCAACATTGGAGACCTCCCGGGGCAGGGCGAGCGTGGTGCGGCGGAGCGGGGAAAATGAAAAAAGCAACAATTGGACCAAACTGCTCAATAATTGAGCATATGGATGAGCGCCTTTGCCCTGCAACGAGTTCGCGGTCAGGGCTTGCCCGGACAAGACAGAGGCGGAAACCGCGAGACGTCCAAAAACTCGACACACCGACCCGACAGGCGTCGAGATTGTCGACACTCAGGGTCCACGCAGAAATAACTAGGACCTTTTGCGCCCGGATGTGCTGCAGATCTGGTCGATCGTCGAGCTTCGAAACCACAGGAATAGCAGGGCTATTTCGCGGATTTCGGAGCTCGCCGATCGGCCGGAGATGTGGTGCAGATGGGATCAAGAAGTCCCTAGCTATTTCTGCGTGGACCCTCAGTGGTCGATGGTCGCTCTACCTCTGGGACGGATCTTACGGAGCTTTTGGTAAAGGGTATCGCGACTGATCCCCAGAATCCTGGCCGCCTCGGTCTTGTTCCCTTCCGTGTACTCAAGCGTTTGCACCGCCGCCAGATGCTCGAGTTCGCTCAACTTGAGCGGAACCGGCAGTCGTGGTGCCGCTGGGGCGCCTGTGCCTGAAGACGGGGCACCGTCGAGAATCTCGACAGGAAGATCCTCCCGAACCAGAGTGCGTCCAGAACCGAAGATGACCGCACGCTCGATCGCATTCTCCAACTCCCTGACGTTCCCGGGCCACGCGTGGGTCATCAAGGCCCGCATGGCCGCGGGGGATACGGCTCGCGTGTCGCGACGATGGCGCTCCCCGAAGATCCGAAGAAAATGGTCGGCCAGAAGGGGGATGTCCTCGACTCGGTCTCGCAGTGGCGGCAGCGGAATCGAAGCCACGTTGAGGCGATAGAAGAGATCCTCTCTGAGCTTGCCCTCACTCACCGCCCTCCGTGGGTCTCGATTCGTGGCAGCGATGACGCGCACATCGGTGGTCAGGGTTTTCTGGCCGCCGACCCGCTCGAACTCGC
>CAZFNT010000535.1:0-3233 GCA_964520315.1 uncultured Gemmatimonadota bacterium | reverse complement strand
CCTTCTCTATGTCGCCACTGACGACGAGAGCGCCTGCTCCGTGCATCTCGACCTCGGTGCCCTTGCGCCGCGCCTGGACTGCGTTCTGCTTCCCGGATGGTCCGCGGGCGGGAACATACCGAGATCTCCGTCGATCGAGGTCCTCTCGATGCGCGTCGAGACACTTCATGCGCTGCGAACGCGTCGCCCGAATCTGATCGTCTCGACTCGGCAAGCGCTGGGATTGTGGACAGCGACACCGGATGATCTGGCGGGAGCTACCGAGGTGGTTCACACCGGCACGGAGATCGACCCGCTCGCCCTAGTGGACCGATTGGTGCTGCGAGGATACGAGCGGGTGGACACTGTTCAGGAGATCGGCGATGTCGCGCGTCGTGGCGGTATAGTGGACGCTTTCACCTTCGGCTTGGCTCGCCCTGTGCGAATCGAGTTCTGGGGGGATAGCGTCGATTCGATCAGGGAGTTCGCCGTAAGCACTCAGCGCTCGCTGGCCCCGGTATCTTCCGTGACCCTCTTGCCCCGGCGTGAGATCGTGATAGACGAGAAGCGGCGAGAGGACTTGGGCATTTCCCTTCGCTCCGCCGGCAAGCCGAGGCTGGCGGATCGTGTCGGCGTGGATCCGTACTTCGAGGGGTACGAAACCAGCCTGGGTCCGTATATTGAAGACAGAGGCACTGTCGATGGCTATTTTCCGCCAGAGGGGCTGTTGCTGGTCGAGTGCTGCGACGAACATGACGCTCTTCCCTCATCGGTCATGGTGGGAGATGCCGATTCGGTGTTCGAGCCATTTGAGCAATGGCGACGAGTGGAGCTACAAGATCTAGCGACGAAGACAGGTGGCGACAAGGAGCTGATTAGGATTCCAGTACGACCACCGCCAACCCCATCCGGCCGTTCGGAGGCGCTCGTTGAAAGTGTATCGACTTTGACCGACCAGGGGTTGCGCACGCTCGTCTATTGCGAGAACGAGACACATCAAGGGCGTTGCCGGGAGATCCTCGCGGAGCATGAGCCGCCGATCGAGGTCAGGCTGGGAGTTCTGTCGGGCGGTTTCGTGTTACCAGACGCCAAAGTCGCGTTTCTCGCCGACCACGAGGTGTTTCGCAGACGTCCGAGTGTGCGAGATACGCCGCGCTTCGAAGAAGGCGCACATGTAACCGACGCGTTTTTGTTGGAACCTGGCGACTATATTGTGCACATCGATCACGGCACCGGGGTTTTCGACGGGATCGATCGCCTGGTGGTGGATGGGCGTAGAACCGATTGTCTCAGGCTCGGCTACTTGGGAGGTGATCAGCTCTTCGTTCCGATCGATCAGCTCGATCGTGTACAACGACTGCGCGACACCGACGACGCGCCGGTTCCAAAGGGGCTCGACAAGCTTGGAGGCAAGGGCTGGGAACGCCGCCTGCGAAGGACGAAGCAGGCGATCGAGCGCATGGCGAAGGACCTGCTGGATCTTTACGCGAAGCGTTCGCATGTTCAGGGTCATCGCTTTGAAGAAGATGGGGCATGGGAGACGGAGCTGGCCGAGGCCTTCCCGTGGGGGGAGACACCTGATCAACTGCGGGTGGCGGAAGAGATCCGCCGAGATCAGTTGTCATCGAAGGTGATGGATCGCCTGATATGCGGTGATGTTGGATTCGGGAAGACGGAAGTGGCTCTTCGGGCCGCTTTCAAGGCGGTCTTGGGCGGGAAGCAGGTGGCCGTGCTGGTGCCGACCACTCTTCTGGCCGAGCAGCATCACGAGACCTTTCGCTCGCGATTCGCCGCTTATCCGATCGAGCTGAGATCGCTCTCCCGATTCAGAACCACGAAGTCTCAACAAGAGATCATCGACGGCTTACGTTCCGGCCGCGTGGACATTGTGATCGGAACTCACCGATTGCTTTCGGAAGATGTCTGTTTTGCGGACCTCGGCCTTCTGATTGTCGATGAGGAGCATCGCTTCGGTGTTCGCCAAAAGGAGAAGATAAAGGGACTGAAGCTACGAGCGGACTGTCTGTCGATGACGGCGACACCGATTCCTCGCACGCTGCACATGGCGCTCTCGGGGATTCGAGATCTCTCGTTGATCGCCACTCCACCGAAGAACCGTTTTCCGGTGGACACCGAGGTGCTGGAGTTCTCAGAAGCCGTGATAAGAGAGGCGATCGAACGCGAAATGGCTCGGGATGGGCAAGTGTTCTTCGTCCACAATCGAGTGCGCACGCTTGGAGCGATCGAAGGGTTGCTGCGCAAGATTGTGCCGCACGCGCGAATCGCTGTGGCACACGGGCAGATGCCTGAGCGAGAGCTCGAAAAGACGATGGCCTCTTTCTACAGGGCAGATGCCGATCTGCTGCTCAGCACCATGATCGTCGAGTCGGGATTGGATCTTCCGAACGCCAACACGCTGATCGTGCATCGCGCGGACCGCTTGGGCTTGGCGCAGCTGCATCAGCTCCGAGGGCGTGTGGGCCGCGGGAGCAGGAGGGCGCACGCCTATTTCCTCGTGCCTCGACACGCTCGACTGCGCCCGCAAGCACGGCGTAGGCTCAGTGCGGTCAGAGATCATACGGAGTTGGGGGCGGGGTACTCGATCGCGTTACGCGACATGGAGATCAGAGGTGTCGGCAATCTGCTGGGCTCGGAGCAGCATGGCTTCATTCAGGCGGTCGGATTCGAGACATATTGTCGCCTGTTGAGCGATGTCGTGGCGAAGCTCGAGGGCGAGGCTCCCGCCCGGGATTTCGAAGTGCGGATCCACGCACAGGTCGACGCGTATGTGCCGGAGGGGTACATTCCCGAGCCGGCGGAACGGTTCACTCTCTACAAGCGGCTCAGTCGCTTCACCGATCCGCCGCAGCCCTCCGATCTCTTGGCGGAGTGCCGAGATCGATTCGGACCTCCGCCCGAAGCGCTGGAAAACCTGGTGAGCATGAAGGAGCTGGAAATCCGCTTGCGATCGATTGGCGTAGAGGACGTGATCCTGGGCCCCGAGAGCGTCGATTTCGGTTGGGCCCCGGATCATGCGCCCAAAGAACGTCTTCTCGAAGGGCTCGCGACCATTCTCGCCGGCCGCGTTCTCTTCAAGCCATCGGATCGCCTGCGGGCAACGGTCCAAGGGCCGTCGGGCCTCGCGCCGGTGTTGAAGCTGGTGACGAAGATACAGAAAGTACTCGAAGTGTCGGGAGCCGATCGAGGAGAGTCGATGAGCTCCGGCGATGAACGATCGAAGGAGGATGACGGAT
>CAZFNT010000534.1:0-3234 GCA_964520315.1 uncultured Gemmatimonadota bacterium | reverse complement strand
CCGAATCTGACCCAAATCCGGGCGCGATCTGACACGCTTATTCATTTCCAGGCTCTAAGACCAAGATTCGCACGGCTCGGGCACGCACTAGGTGGCGGATCCTGGTCCACTTGAGCACGCCATGACCAGGCGCAATGGAGGCACTTGCGTGAGCTACCGACCGCCCTACACAATCACGCCTGAGATCCTCGCGCTCGTCGAGCAGATCGGCGAGGCGCTCGGGCGGCTCTCCGCGCTGCCTGGGGCGGCCTCTCTCGCTCTGCGGAGGGCGAATCGCATCCGCACCTTGCGGGGTTCGCTGGCCATCGAAGGGAACACGCTGACCGAGGGAGAGATCCGCACGATCCTCGAGGGCAAGACGGTGGTGGCCCCCCCTCGAGAGGTGTTGGAAGTACGCAATGCCATCAAGGTCTACGACGCCTTCCCCGCGTGGGATCCGGCCGATAGCGACGATCTCTTTGCCGCCCACGCCATGATGATGGCGGGCCTGCTCGACACATCGGGCGCTTATCGGCGCGGAGGCGTCGGCGTGATGGGCCGGAGCGCGGTGATTCACGTGGCCCCATCGGCCGCGCGGGTGCCGGCATTGATGGCCGACCTCTTGGGTTGGCTGCGCCGGACAGACGCCCCCCCCCTCATCAAGAGTGCGGTGTTTCACTTCGAGTTCGAGTTCATCCACCCCTTCGAAGACGGTAACGGACGGCTCGGGCGGCTCTGGCAGACGCTCATCTTGAGCCGCTGGAAGCCGGTCTTCGCCGAACTGCCGGTGGAGAGCTTGATCCACCAGCGACAAGAGGGCTACTACACAGCGCTTCGGGCCTCCGGTGCGGCAGGGCATTCCACCGAATTCATCGCCTTTGTTTTGCGCGCGATCCTCGACACGATCACGCGGAGCGACCAAGTAAGCGACCAAGTAAGCGACCAAGTAGCCCGGCTTCTGGAGTGCCTGCGCGATGGGCCGAAGAGCGCGGCGGAGCTGCTGGCGGCACTCGGTCTCTCGCATCGCGCGAGCTTCCGGCAGCGCTACATCAGGCCGGCGATGGAGGCGGGGCTGGTGGAGATGACCAACCCGCGCTCACCGCGCGCGAAGAACCAGCGGTATCGCTCGGTGATTCGGGATCGCGAAACTGACCTTTCGATATAGCCTCACTCCCCCTCCAGCTCCGTCCCTACGCGCAAGAGATCGAGGTAGGCGGAGTAGCTGAAGCGTTGGTTCTTCTTGCGGCCGGTGGTTTCGACGAGCACTCCGGCGTCGATCAGCGCGTTCACGGCCTTCGTCGCCGTCGGCCGGGTCGTGTCGAGCAGCCGCATGGCGTGAGGGATGGAGAGCACCGGATTCGAGGGCAGGACTTCGAATAGCCGAGCAGCCACGAGGGTGCTCTTCTGTGCGTAGAGCGCTCTTTGGCGGTCGGCCGCGACGAGAGCCAACGTCTCTCGGGCCAGCTCCACCGCCTCGTCGGAGATGGTCGCGACCCCCTCCAGGAAGAACCTAGTCCACCCCTCCCAATCGCCTTCGCTTCGAACAGCGCCCAGGCGCCGGTAGTACTTCTGGCGATTGCGCTTGAAGTAGAGGCCTAGGTAGAGGAGCGGCTGCGTCAGCACGCCGTGGTGTTCCAGCAGCAGCGCCACCAGAAGACGCCCGATGCGGCCGTTGCCGTCCAGGTAGGGGTGCAGCGTTTCGAACTGCACGTGCAAGAGGCCGGCGCGGATCAAGACCGGCAGCTCGTTGCCTTGGTGAACGTATCGCTCGAAATCGGCCAGCAGCTCGGCCAGGCGGTGGGGCGGCGGCGGCACGAACGACGCGTTGCCCGGTCGGGTTCCGCCGATCCAGTTCTGCGAACACCGCACCTCGCCCGGTGCCTTGTTCGCCCCGCGGACCCCCTGCATGAGCAGACGGTGGCTCTCGTTCAGCAACCGCATCGAGATCGGCAGGCCGCATTTCGACGCAAGCTGCTTCCGGGCGTAGGTCAGAGCGTCGAGGTAGTTGCAAACCTCCCGCATGTCGTCGTTCGCGGCCACTTCGGTGTCCGCGTCGGCCTGGAGATTCAACAGGTCGATCAATGTGCACTGGATTCCCTCGATTTGGGAGGAGATCACGGCCTCCTTCCGCACGAAGGCATAGACGAACCAATCGATCGACGGCGCCTGCTCTCCCGCCAGCTCCAAGCGGGAGATCGCATGTTCGGCCCGTGTGAGGATCGATTGCGTCTCTTCGTCGATCTCGAGCGGCGGATCGGTGGGCGGCAAAGGCCTGGGCACAAAGGCGGCCACCTCTTCTCCGCCGGCCGTGGTGCGCTCGTAAGCTCCTGTTTGACGCGGCATTGGGGCCCCTGTGGATGGGTTCTGTCTTTTTGCGATCTCAAAAGAAAGAAATCTTTCTTTTCTTGGGACGAAAGGAAAGAAGTTTTTCTTTTGGCTTTCTACCGCGGCTGAATTCAAAAAGAAAGAAATCTTTCTTTTCCTGGGACAAAAGGAAAGAAGTCTTTCTTTTGGACTTCTCCGCCCCTGCACACGCGTTCAAAAGCTCCCCGCAATCCAGCCCCTATTGGATGCGCAGCCCTCGCGCCGGCGTCGTCTCCTCGGTCGACGATCCGAGGTCTCTGTCGCCCTCCCCCATCCTCTTCTTCCCCTTCCCTCTTGCCTTGATCACCGACGAGCTTCGGGGCGATGCGATGCGGGGCGAGTCGCGCGCGTCAGTCGAGCCGCAAGGCCAGGTAGCGCACAGTGCCGATGTCGTGGAATCCGAGGCGGCGATAGAGCCAGCGGGCGGCGAGGTTTTCGTTGTCGACATCGAGGCGGACGCGGCGGGCGCCCGCTGCCGTCATCGCCGACAGGCCGGCCTTCATCATGCGGCGGCCCCAGCCTCGACGGCGGGCGATCTCGCGCACTCCGATGTCGTCGAGGAATGCCTCCTGGCCGGGGCGGAGGCTCCATTCGATGAAGCCGACCGCTTCGTCGCTCTGGAGGTCGATACCCACAATGACCCTCTCCGCGCCCGCGCCATCGCGTGAAAGGCGGCCGGCCGCGCCTCTCTCGCCGTGCGGTCGATACATCCAGGTGCCGCCGAGGGCTTCGTCGAGCAGGGCGCCCAAGGTCGCGGCGGGCGAGGTCGCTTTGCGCTCAGCGAACGACGCGAGGGATTCGACCTTCGAATCGGCGTCCTGCGCGCCCTGAACCAGATCCTCATCGGTCAGGGCGAGCCCTGTGCTCAGGTCCGTGAGCTCCATGCGCCGG
>CAZFNT010000533.1:0-3246 GCA_964520315.1 uncultured Gemmatimonadota bacterium | reverse complement strand
GATCGCAACACAATTACCGCTTCACCGCTCGGAGCCGCAACCAGCAGATCGCAGAATCCGTCGGCATTCGCGTCCCAAGGCAGCAGCCGCCAATCCCCTTCCCCGTCTTCCAGTCCCAGATCGATTCCACCGAGCCGCTCCAGCTTCGCCCCGCCATAGATGTTCAGAGCACCCCGCCCGTCGACCACCACAAGATCGCGCGCGTCGTCCCCCGCCAGATCGAGGAGTGCGGCCCCGGTGCCACCGGGAAGTGTCGTCGGTTCGATCCGAAACCCACCTTCGCCAACGTAGCGGCCGGTCCTGATTCCGCTTCCGTCCACCAGAATCAGATCGCTATCTCCATCGCCGTCCAGATCTTCCACCAACAACGCCGCGCCAGCCGTCGCGCCGGCCAGACCGCTCTCACTCGCGAGCTCCGAGAAAGTCCCGTCCCCATTGTTCCTCAACAGGGCGATCTCCACCGCGCCCCGGTCGATCACGAGATCGAGATCGCCATCGAGGTCGTAGTCGAAAGGAATCAAGGAGCGCACTGCTCCAAGCCCCGCCGCCACCGGCGCCCCGGCCTCCGCGAACCCGAGACCGCCCTCGCCGGCGAGACCCATGCGCACGAAAACCGCCCCCTCTCGGTCGGCCACGCAGAGATCGGGCTCTTCGTCGAGGTTGAGCTCCGCGCTTGCCACCGCCACCGCCCCGCCCGGCCCACCGAGCGAAACCGGCCGATCCGATTCCCCCCCAATCCCCCACAGCTCCCCATCCGTCACGAACACCAGTGTTTCCCCCGCCTCGCGTGCGACCACCGTCGCGTCGACCGGCCCCCGACCGCCCCCCGCACTCCCACGAATCTCCAATGCGCTCCCCAAAAAGGGCCCACTCCCCACAGCCTTCGGAATCGCCGCTGCGACGATCCGCTCGATCGGACCGGCGAGATCGGAACGCTCCAGCCGCGCCCGCGACGCCCTGTAGTCATCGCCCCGCTTCTGCAAGTTCCCCGCGAATCGAAACGCCCGCAAGAGCTCCGGCCCCTCGCCCAGCCCCGCCGCCACATCCAGCCAATGTCGCGCCTCGTCCGACAGATCCGCGCAGGCCGCCGCCGCCCGTCCATAAGCCGCCCGCCCCTCCTCGATCCGCCCCGTTTCCACCAGCGCCTCTCCCAGATCCAAGAGCGCCGCGGCGTTCACCGGATCGAGGACGACGATCGCCCGCAGATGCTCGATCGCTCGGTCGGTGTCCCCCCGATAGCGAAGATTCTCGGCGAGCAGATGGTGCACATGAAGCTCATCGGGCCGCAGATAGAGCACCTGTTGATAGGCCGCCAGCGCATCTTCCCAGCTCCCGGCCGCCTGCGACGCATCGCCTAGCAGAAACCAGGCCGCCGCATCGTCCGGTGCACGCCTGACCGCCTCTTCGTGCTGCCGCAGCGCTTCCTCCAGATCCCCTGCCCCCACGGCCGCCAGCCCCGCCAGGCTCGGCCCGGCCGCCGACTCCGGAGCCTGCTCGGCGATCTCCCTCGCCAGCTCCACCGCCGTCGAGTCCCCTTGCTCGAAGCGAGCGATCGCCAGATTCAGGCGCGATTGAAGCTCCTCGCCCGCCCCCGACCCTTCGGAGCTCTGTTCGCCCGCGCAGCCCGTGAGGGCTCCCGCCAGGAGCGCCGTGGTGATGGCGATTCCCATCGGATTGCGAGGGCGAGGGCTGCACTCGAATCCGATCCCAGCCTCCTCGCGATGTTCGAACGCGGCCATGCTCATCTCCTCGTCATGTGCCCGTCGCCGCCGTCGATTGTCGCGGAGGGTCCGATCTGTTCTGGAGCATGCGTCTCGACGCCCCCGGATGCTCGAGAGTCTACCGCATTCGTGCCGGGGAGCACCTCAGGCGTGACGACCCTGTGGTCGGCGAGAGTCACCTCACTTCATCCACGGCTTGTTGGCCATCGGGGACATGCTTGGGTGGGCAATCGGGTAATGCTTGGCGGATCATGAAGGAGCGACCACCTTGTCCGGAAAGAGCCGCTGTGCTCCGAAAACCGTCAATACGAGCAACCCTTTCCGGCGTAGGCTGCGATCGTCTGTAACCTCCGCACCTCCTCGCCGCGCGACCTCAAACATGCCCATCTCCGCATCGTCTCGTTCACGCACGTTCACCGTCCTCCAGTTCTTTGCGCTCTCCATAGCATCCCCGGCCCCAGCGTCCCCCCAATTCTCCATCCACCCCGACACCATCCGCACCCGCAACCTCGCCGCCCCCACCACCTTCCGCGTCATCACCGACACGCTCGCCCCCGGCGCCACCCTCCAGATCGACCTGCCCTGGACCCTCATCGGCTTCGACCCCGCCTCGCCGCCGCCCCCCCTCGGCCCCGACCAGCTCGACATCTTCGCCCGCGGCGCCCCGCTCCTAGCCCCACCCCGAATCGACTCGCACGCCGCCGAGCGCGCCATCCGCATCCGCATCGTCCACCCCGGCCCCGCCCTCTCTCACGGCGACACCCTCGATATCGTCCCCCGTTTCGTCCTCACCCCATCCCTCCCCGGCACCCAGACCGTCGATTTCGTGCTCACGCCCGTCCCCGGCGCCCCCTCGCGCGTCCTCTCCGCCCCGATCCACGTGCTCCCCTCCATCACCCTGGCCGCCCTCACTTCGATCGAGCCAGGCGCCCCGCTGCCGATCCGCGCGCGCGCCGACGCCGCCGTCTCGGGAGTCCATCGCGTCATCGTCGAGCTCGATTCTCGGCGCGTCCGCCTCGAAGGCCCCGATCCGCTCCTCGGCGGCCACATCACCGCCCCCGAGCGCCCGGGCTTCTACCGCATCCGCGCTTCAGACCCCGACCGCCTCGCCCCCCCCGTCACGGCCGTCGTCCACGTAACTTCCGACCCCGCCGCTCACCGAATCTGGTGGGCCGACCTCCACGGGCACTCCGAGCTCTCCGACGGCTTCGGCACCCCCGAACAGTTCTACCGCTACGCCCGCCACCACTCTCTGCTCGACGCCGCCTCCCTCACCGACCACGACCACCTGCTCGACGACGCCGAGTGGACCCGCGTCTGCGCCCTCGCCGACTCGATGGAGCGCCTGCCCAACTTCAGCGCCATCCCCGCCTACGAATGGTCGAGCCGCTTCGGCGACCGCAACGTCTACCTGCCGGCCCATCACGCCCCGATCCCCCGCCGCGGCGACCCCTGGTCCGACCACGTGCGCGAGCTCCAGGCCTGGGCCCGCGAGACCGGCGCCATCCTCATCCCCCACCACCCC
>CAZFNT010000532.1:0-3281 GCA_964520315.1 uncultured Gemmatimonadota bacterium | reverse complement strand
GCTACCTGCTTCGGGATCGGGACGGGATCTACGGTCACGACTTCGTTCGCCGCGTGGAATCGATGGACATCAAGCAAGTCCTGATCGCGGCAAGGTCGCCATGGCAAAATCCATACGTGGAGAGAATCGTGGGATCGATCCGCCGGGAGTCCCTCGATCATGTGATCGTGTTCGACGAACACCACCTTCGGCGGGCCCTCTCACGCTACTTCCGCTACCACTACGCGGCGAGAACCCACCTGGGGCTGGCAAAGGACACGCCTCTTCAGCGACCCATCCAGCCTCCGGCAATGGGCGAGGTTGTGGAGTTCCCCGAGGTCGGCGGGCTCCACCATCGATACGAACGAAGAGCGGCGTAGCCCTCCCTGTCCTCGACTGGCTCCGACCCCCCAGATTCAGCGGAAACACGGAGGCCCGTCTGGGCCGGTGGGAGCCCTCCCCGGGCGTGTTCACCGTCCCCCACCAACTCTATCCTTCAAAACCGGTGGTATTCGATGTCACCCTCCATGATTGCGGCCCCCTTGGAGCCCGTTCACCGGCCATATTCCGGGCCGATGGGGTTTCTGGTAGGGACAGGACACGCGGATCTGTCCACCACCCAGCGATACATGCACCTCAGCCCACGAGCCGTGAACGACGCCGTCCGCATGCTCGAGGACGCACACGCCGATCAAGGCCGTGGAGCGATCGTGGAGCGAGCTCCAGAAGGGAGGAATCTGGGCAGCGGGTAGCCCAACGTAAAAGGCGCCCTCCCTTAGCTTTACGCCATCGAGAGAGCGCCTTCACATGGTGGAGGCGGCGGGAATCGAACCCGCGTCCGAAACCGGATAACCACGAACCGCTACATGCTTGTTCCACCTTTGATCTCGCCTCGCGGGCTCCGATGGACGGGATTCCGCTCGGCCAGCCGGCGGTGAGTGCGGCGCTCCTTCTCCCGCTGGCTCGAGAAGGGCGTCGTCCCGGATTGTCGGCGCCTCTACGACCTCCGCCGGGTCGACGGTAGCGAGACGGGTTGCGTGATTACGCAGCCATTGCCAGTTGATTGTCGGCAGTTGTGAAATACCCCCGTTTAACGAGTCTGAGGCAACTCGACATGCTGCTCGTGGGGCACCGACCTCGTCGAAGCCGATCGCCCCCATGTTCATATGTGCCTACAACCTATCCCCTCTGACCAGTCCCCGTCAATTCAGCTCCCCCCCTCAACGCCCCTCGACCACCCTCAAATGCGGCGCCGACTCCGCCCGCCGCACGCTCGGCTGCAAGAGCGCCATCCCATCGGCGAACGCATGCGCCGAAGCGCTGAAACGGTCCCTCGTGCCCGGCGCGATCTTGCCCCATCGCCCGTCGGCCATACCGTCGAGCAGCTCCCCGAGCAGAACCGAGATCAAAGAGACTCGCGCTGCCAGGTCCTGGATGTCATCATGGTGCTGTGGTTCCATATTGGACTTACAATAGCCCCCCTTTTCACGGCTGACCACCACACTCCTCCCGTCAACTCCGAAAGGATCTCCCATAGCACAGCGCATCTTCGGACAAACCGAAGGGATCAAGTCCACCCAGCGAAGAGATCTGGAGCGCCTTTACGCCCGCCGCCTGAGCGACGACGGCGCCCTCACCCAAGATCTCGCCAACCGCCTCACCCGCATCTCCCGCGAGCTGAACCGCATCGTCGCGCTCCTCGTCGACCGCAGCGGCGTCGTTCAGTGGGTCATGCTGGGCGACACTAGCCGCATCTACCTGCCCGAGATCGGCCGCGAGCGCGCCGGCGCCGGGCGATTTCGCGGCATCCGACTGATCCGCACGCACTTGCACGGCCCCGAGCTCGGTCACGACGACCAGGCCGACCTCACCCGCCTGCGCCTCGACATGGTGGTCTCGCTCGTCGTCGGCGAGGACGGCTACCTCGACGCCGTCCACTGGGCCCACCTCCTCCCGGCCGGCTCCGCCGCCCCCTGGGAGACCCGCTCCGCCCCCTCCATCACCTTGATGGACTTCGACTTCGCCCGTTTCATCGCCGACCTCGAAGAGGAGTTCGGACGACACAGCGCCACCGCCCGCGACCTCGATCGCGAGCGCATCCTCCTCGTCGCCCTCGACCTGCCCGACCGCCCGATCGGGCCCCTGCTCACCGAAATGCACGAACTCTGCCGCACCGCCGACGTCGAGGTGGTCGGCGAGATCACCCAATCCGCCCGCCGACCCGACCCGAAGACGATCGTGCGCCGCGGCAAGCTCGAAGAGCTCTCCCTCGCCGGCGTCCAGCACGACGCCGACACCGCCATCTTCGCCTGCGAGCTCGCCTCCAGCCAACTCCGCAACGTCGGCCGCGCCACCGAGCTCAAGGTGATCGACCGCACCCAGCTAATCCTCGACATCTTCGCCCGCCGCGCCATCAGCCACGACGGCAAGCTGCAAGTCGAGCTCGCCCAGCTCAAATACATGCTCCCCCGCCTCGTCGGGCGCAACCCCGCCCTCTCCCGCCTCGCCGGGGGAATCGGCAGCCGCGGTCCCGGCGAATCGAAGCTCGAGGTCGACCGCCGCCGCGCCCGCGACCGCATCCACAAGCTCGAGAGCCGAATCAAGCGCCTGAGCAAACAGCGCGCCCAGAGGCGCTCGCGCCGCAAATCCCGCGGCGTGCCGATCGTCTCGATCGTCGGCTACACCAACGCCGGTAAGTCGACCCTACTCAACGCCCTCACTCAATCGAGCGTCCGCACCGAAGACAAGCTCTTCGCCACCCTCGACCCCACCAGCCGCCGGCTGCGCTTCCCCGCCGACCGCGAAATCGTCCTCACCGACACCGTCGGCTTCATACGCGACCTGCCCGACGAGCTCATCACCGCCTTCAAGGCCACCCTCGAGGAGCTCGACGAGGCCGACCTGCTCCTCCACGTCGTCGACATCGTCGAGGCCGACTTCACCGACCGCAAAGAGGCCGTCGACCGCATCCTCGGCGAGCTCGGCCTGGGCGACAAACCCCGTCTCCTCCTCCTCAACAAGAGCGACCGCATCGACCCCGCCGACGCCGACCGCATCGCCGCCGCCCACCACGCCATCCCGATCTCGGCCCTCGACCGCGCCACCCTGCGTCCCCTGATCGGTACCATCGACGCCGCAATTTTCGGCGACGCCGCCTCCGCGTCATCCGAACTCCCCGCCGAGACCATCAACTGGGCCCCCTGAGCGCCCCGCTCGTCCTCGCCCTGGCTCTCACGTCGGAGCACACCCACCAACCACCCCCCATCCAACCGCTCACCCCCGGCAACCCCGACACACGACAC
>CAZFNT010000531.1:0-3284 GCA_964520315.1 uncultured Gemmatimonadota bacterium | reverse complement strand
GGGCCGAGATCCTCGACTATCTGCCGATGCACGCCCTCGCGATCAGGGCGACCGGGCGGGTCGCGCGGACGCTGGCGAGGCTCGATGGCACGCGATGGGTGGGGGGATTCTCTCCCGCCTTCAAGATCGACCAGGGGATCGAGGCATGGGCCGCCGCCCAGGGCTTCGACAGCGCCGATGTGCCGCTATCGATTCGCCTCTTCGCGGGCGCCGACACCGACGCTGTGTTGGCTCGTCTCGGCGCGCTGGGCATCAAGACCGTATCCAGGCACAACCCACCCGCGACGCTGCGGGAGCGTGTTCCGACCGGTGAAGGGCTCGAAGTAAGGAGTGGGCTCGACGCACTACCCTCGATCGCGGCCATCGATGATGTCCAGTGGATCTCCGCCGCCTACGAGATCGAGCAACGCAATTCCGAAACACGCTGGGTGATCCAGACCAACGAACAAGACAATGTCGCCATCTGGCAGGCAGGGCTCTACGGATCCGGCAGAATCATCGGGCATATCGACGGCAGGATCGATCGAACCCACTGTTCGTTCGAGGACGTAGTGGAGCCCGGCCCCGACCACAGAAAACTCGTCGCTTATCGCGGATCGTTCGGCTCAGACTCCCACGGCACCCACACCGCCGCCACCGCCGCAGGCGACGCGCGCGCATACGGCGGTGGGTGGGGAGATCAGACCGGGCAGTCGTTCGGCGCACGTTTGAGCCACGGCTATATGGGCCTGGTCAACAACTCCAATCTGGACGAGTATCTCTTCTACGCCTGGCAAGACGGTGCGCGCGTACACACGAACTCGTGGGGCAACGACTGGACGACCCAATACACTTCACATTGCCAACAGATCGACAATGTGTCGTACTCCCTCGAAACCACTGTCGTTTGCTTCGCCGAAACCAATCTGAACAACCTCAAGACCCCGGAGAACGCGAAAAATGTGTTGGCGGTCGGCGGCACCGATTCCGCGCCGAACCAACACCGTTGGTGCACCGGCGGAAAGGGCCCGACCAAAGACGGCCGCCTGAAGCCCGATCTGGCCGCACCCGGGTGCTCCATACAGAGCGCCAAGAGCAACAGCGATTGCGGAACGCGCTCGATGGGTGGAACTTCGATGGCCTGCCCGGCCGTAGCGGGAGCGGTGTCGCTCGTTCAGCAATACTTCGCCGAGGGGTACTGGCCCAGCGGTTCGCCCAATCCGCCCGATGCATTCGAGCCCACCGGATCTCTGGTCCGCGCGGTGCTGGTCAACGGCGCCCAAGACATCACCGGCGTTTCGGGCTACCCGAGCAGCCAAGAGGGTTGGGGACGGATCGAGCTGGAGGAATCGCTCTATCTGGCCGGCGACGGCCGCGATCTCTGGGTCGCCGATCGCCTTCATGCCGCCGGGTTGGCCGCCGGCGTCTATCAAGATCATCAATTCGACGTGCAGACCGGCGAGCCCTTGCGCCTCACCATGGCATTCACCGACTATCCGGCATCGGTCAACGCGTCGTACACGCCCGTCAACGATCTCGATCTCTTCGTGCAATCTCCCAGCGGCACGATCTACTCGGGCAACCGTTTCGCGGGCGGAGAATCGGCGCCGGGACCGCTGCGAGACGCCAAGAACAACATCGAGCAGGTCCACATTCTCTCGCCCGAGGCCGGCACCTGGGGAGTTCGCGTATGGGCGCGCGAAGTCCAGATGGGTGACACCCAGGGCTGGGCGCTGGCGATCTCCGGAAAGATCGACAACGGTGCTCCAGTGGACTGAGCCCAAGACGCCATGTCGGATCGACGCCGCCACCGCGGACCTCATCCTCCTCGGACGGCCCGCTCATCGATCGCATCTCGGCGCACATCGCCCTGACGGGACCGATCGTGGACCGGCTCGCCGATGCGTGGGTCGTGGATTTCTGCGCGAGATCTAGGGCACAACCGTGAAGCGGAAGGTGTCCCGATCGACGACCTCCAGCGGAGAGAATGTCCCGCAGTAGAAGCGCAGGAAGTACTCACCCAGCGGCGCCGCCAAGGGGATCGGCACGCTCCCGGACGAACCGAGACTCCGACGCGGCCCGATCGGCACTGCGAGCGGCCCCAAGGTGACCACGCTGCCTCCCGGAACCAGCACGTCGTACCAAACATCGACTGTCATCGGGAAGGGCCCATGGTTCCAAAGGGTAGCCGTGAACTCTACCGTGCCGCCCGCCGGCACCTCGTACCCCTCCAGGGTCGCCGGCTCCACCGTGCAAGCCGAACCGAGCGTCGCCATGAGCGCCAGACCCGCCGCCGAAGTCGCGTCCTCATGCCCGTCCAACTCGCCCAGCTCTTTCGGGAAGGAGCCGTCGAAGAGCTGAGCGCCGACCAGCCAGTCGGTCGCCAGATCTAGCACGCCCACATCGGGGTCGTAACCCGCATCGACGAGGGCTCGAATCGCGTAGGCGTTCTCTCTCGTCAGATCGCTCGACGCAAGCACCGGATGCGGACTGAAGAAGCCCCCGTCCACCGCCTGCTGCGCCTCGAGCCAATCGGTAGCCGCGATCCCCGCGGCTCTCAGCCCGGCCTCGCGCAGCGGCGCCGACGCGATCGATGCCCGAGCATCGGTGCCCAGCGGCGTGCGGTCGACATCGCGATTGGTCCAGTACACCCCGCCGTCGGGATCTTGCTGCACGCTTCCGAGGTGATCGGCGACGGTTAGAAACTCCGGCCAGTCGTCCACGCGAAGTCCGTGCGGCTCTACGCGCGAGACGGCCAGCGCCATCTCGGCCTCGGAGTAGCCCACCACGAACATCCAGGGCCACAGCAGTCGCGAAATATCTTGTGTGTAGCGGTATCCGCCCTCGTTCGGAGTCCCGACCTCGTCCGAGAGCATCTCGGCCGAAGCAAAGGCCGCCATATCGCTCGCCGCCTGAAGATAGGTGGGGTCGAGGGTCTCGCCGTACATCTCGACCAGAAAGAGGGCAGCCCGCGCCTGGTGAGCCGTATAGAAGGTCGGATTGCCCCCCTCGACCACCAGAACGCCGCCCGAAGCGAAGCCGTTGTCGGTCAGATAGGTGACGGCTCGGCTCTGGTTGTCGACGAGATATGCCGCCACAGCCTCGGCTTCGTCGAAGTGGGCCGGATCGCCTCCCAGCCGGTAGGCCTCGAGCAGGGCACGGCCAGCCGCGGCGTAGCTGCCGGGAAGCTCGAACCCGCCGACGTACCCATCGGCTCCGATCTCGAATCCGTCGAAAACGCCCCATCGGTCCGGTCCACTCTCGGGCGGATCGATCAGGGCCACTTCCAGATAGTCGGCCACGGC
>CAZFNT010000530.1:0-3292 GCA_964520315.1 uncultured Gemmatimonadota bacterium | reverse complement strand
GAGAGGCGCCGAGGCTCGACCGAGCTCCGAAGCCATCGCGGCGCGCGCGGGGTAGAGCAGCTCGGCCCGGCTCGCCAGATACACCCTCAGCGCCCGCTCGGACTCCCGCCCCACCGGCGCCAGCCGCTCACGCGCCCCCTTGCCGGTCACCCGCAACGAGCCGCCCCTCAGATCGACATCCCCGTTCGAAAGCCCCACGAGCTCCGAAACCCGCAGCCCCGACCCATAGAGCAGCTCCAGGATCGCCCGGTCCCTCCTGCCCCCCGGCGTCGACCCCTCCGGCGCCTCCATCAGCCGCGCGGCATCGGCCTCGCTCAAGAAATCGGGCAGATCCCGCCGGCTCGTCGGACCGTAGAGATGAGCAGCCGGATCGGCCTCGATCTCCTCTCCCGACTCCAGAAAGCGGTAGAAGGCCCGCAACGCCGCCAGCCGGCGCGCGATCGTCGCCCGCGCGAGCCCTCGCCGATGGAGCGAAGCCAGATAGGCACGCAGATCGCCGCGGGTCACTACGGCCGGATCGTCGATCCCGCGCTCCCCCAGAAAACGATCGAGATCGCCCAGATCGGTGGAGTAGGAACGAAGGGTATGGGGTGAACAGCGCCGCTCCCCGCCCAGGTGAGCCAGAAAGCGCTCGATCGCCGCTCGACTCAATCCACGCCCTCTTCAGCCGGCACCGCCACCTTGACCTTCCGCTTGCACGAGGGGCAGATCACACGCTCGTTCTTCTCGACGAGGTACGGCGACTCGCACTCTCCGCAGGCCTGATCGATAGGCCGATCCCACGATGTGAACTTGCAGCCGGGATAGCGGTTGCAGCCGAAGAAGAGGCGGCCCCGTTTGCTCTTCTTCTCGGTCACCTGCCCATCGCAACCCTCTTTCGGGCAGGGCACACCGATCAGATAGGGTCGCGTTTCCTTGCACTCCGGGTAGGCCGAGCAGCTCCAGAAGCGCCCGAAGCGCCCTTCCCTGAGCGTCATATCCGCTCCGCATTTGGGGCAAGGCTCTTCGGTGGACGCCGCCCCATCGGGCATCCCGATCGGCTGCGAGTGATTGCACTCGGGGAAGCCCTCGCACGCCAAGAAGCGCCCGTTCCTACCCCATTTCTTCACCAGATCGCGCCCGCAGTCGGGACAGACCTCGCCGCTACGCTCCTCGATCAGCGCCTTCCACTCCTTCCGCTTGCCCATCGCCGCCTCGAGCTCATCGGAGAAAGGCCCCCAGAAGTCGCGCACGAGCAGCTTCCAGTCCTTCGAGCCGGTCTCGACCTGGTCGAGCAGCTCCTCCATCTGCGCCGTGAAGCCCACCTCGAAGATGCGCGAGAAAGCGGCGGTCAGAATCCGGGTCACGTCGCGCCCCAGATCGGTCGGCACCAGCTTCTTCTGCTCCTTCGTCACATAGTCGCGATCGGTCAGAGTGGCGAGAGTGGCGGCATAGGTCGACGGTCGCCCGATCCCCTGCGCCTCCATCTCCTTCACCAGCGAAGCCTCGGTGTAGCGAGGCGGAGGCTTCGTGAAATGCTGCACCGGATCGAGCTTCGAGAGCTTCGCCGACTCCCCCTCTTCGAGCGCGGGGAGCAACACTTCGGCGTCCTCCATGCCCGCCTCCGAAGCACTCGAGCCCTTGCGCCCCCCCAGCGGATAGACCCGCGTGAATCCGGGCTTACGCAGCACCGACCCCACCGCCTTGAAGTCGAGCCCGTCGCCCGAGACGAGCACCGTCGTGGTGTCGTAGACCGCGGGCAGGCACTGCGACGCGACGAATCTGCGCCAGATCAGGTCGTAAAGACGCCACTGATCCCGACCCAGCACATTCTTCAAGCGATCGGGGTGCCGGAAGGTCGAAGTAGGCCGAATAGCCTCGTGCGCATCCTGCGCCCCCTTGCGCGACCGAAAAACCCGCGACTTCTCGGGAAGAAGCTCCGGCTCGTGCTCCCCGATCCACGCCCGTGACTCGCCGAGAGCATCCTGGCTGATCCGCAACGAGTCGGTCCGCATATATGTGATCAGCCCCGCCGCGTCCTCACCGGGCAGCTCCATCCCTTCGTAGAGCTGCTGGGCCAGGCGCATCGTGCGCTTCGCCGCGAAGCCGAATCGCGCCGACGCCGCCTGCTGCAGAGTGCTCGTCATGAAAGGCGGATAAGGCTGCCGCTTCTTCTCCCGCTTCTGCACCTTGCTCACCGCGAAACGCGCCGCCCTCGCCCGCTCCGCAAAGGCCTTCGCATCGTCCGCCGGCACCATATCGAGCTTCTTGCCATCGACCTTATCGAGCTTCGCGGCATAGCTCTCGCCACTGTCGCGAGCAAAAAGCGCGTCGACCGTCCAGTACTCCTGCGGATCGAAGGCCTCGATCTCCTCTTCCCTCTGACAGACCAGCCGCAACGCCACCGTCTGCACCCGTCCCGCCGAAAGCCCCCGCGTGATCGTCTTCCACAGGAAGGGACTGACCTTGTACCCCACGACCCGATCGAGCACCCGCCGCGCCTGGTACGCATCGACCAGCTTCATATCGATCCGCCCCGGCGCCCGCATCGCCTCGCTCACCCCCCGCGACGTGATCTCGTTGAAGAGCACGCGGTAGACCCCGTCCCGCTCACCGATCGCATTGGCGATATGCCACGCGATCGCCTCCCCCTCTCGGTCGGGGTCGGGAGCCAGATAGACCGCCGTCGCATCCTTGGCCGCATCTCGGAGCTGCTTCACGATCTTCGCTTTCCCCTTGATCGTGCGGTACACCGGCTCGAAATCGCCCTCGGTATCGACCCCGAGCGCGCTCGGCGGCAGATCGATGATATGCCCCATCGAAGCCTGAACCCGAAAGTCGCCGCCAAGGTACTTTCCGATCGTCCGCGCCTTCGCCGGCGATTCGACGATCACCAACTTCGGCCCGGCGGGGAACTCATTCTGCGTCTTCTGCGGCAATTTCGTTTCCTTCCTGGGGAATGGGAGTTGGATCAGGAGTATTCGTCTCGGGGGGTGGATGTCAACTCCAGAGGCTTCGGGCTTCGGGCTTCGGGCTTCGGGAGGGGGGGGATTGCGCACTCGGGTGTGGTCGCCGTGGCACGATTCCAGGCATGCGCGATGGCTCCGCGCGGACCGAAGCGGCCGCCCTGATCGGCATCGAATCGCGTAGGGCGAGGCGCGCATCAGGTGGCGGATCCTGGTCGAGCCCGCGGCGGTAGTCGCGGTGCCCCATGCCGATGCGCGGTGGTAGGAAGTCGTGCGACTTCCGAGCAGTGTCCTGACGTTTCGATATAGCCGCAAGCTCCCGAGAGCTCCGACGAGATCTGGCGTGT
>CAZFNT010000529.1:0-3292 GCA_964520315.1 uncultured Gemmatimonadota bacterium | reverse complement strand
CTTCATGCGCTACCTGGCAGACCATCCTCTAGCCGGCGCGGCCGAGCGATGGGGAAACATGGAGGGTGTGCGCGCGATCATGGCGTCGACCGACACCTCGGTCGCGGGAATCGTCGATGGCCTGAACGACGCGGGCGATCCGCGCGACATGCTCGAGCTCTACACCGACTTCTCCATCGCCATGCTGCTCAGAGCCCCCGATTTCGAGAGCGGAAAATACGGAATGCCGGCCGGAGGGCCGACGCTGGATCCCCGCGCCAACTCTTTCACCGATGCGATACTCACCGGGATCGGCCAAACGATCGATCCGACCCTCCACGATCAGGTCACCAGCCTCACCGCTCGATTCGTGCAGCTCGAGAGCTTTTTCGCCGACTCCATCTATGTGAAAGTCACCGGACCCGCCTCGCTCGCCTCCCGCGCGATCCTCGGCTTCGACGCCGTGGGTGCAGATCCTCTGGATCTCGATCCCGTGGCGGTGCTCGACCTGGAGACGATCGCGGTAGAGGGGGGCGACTACGTGCGTGAGGCTCTTCTGGAAGACATCGGAATCGTCGCCGACCGGGTTCTTGTCGTAACGAGCCAGCTCGATCCGGCGCAGCCTGGCGGTGGCCTTGCCGACTACGCTGTGACGGTGACCGGAGACGCCTCGGAGCTGGGCGATTGCCTCTCGCTTCTGCGCGTCGGTCCGAATCCTGTCGACTTCTCCGATGGAGGCTCGGTCGAGGTGTCGTTCTTTGGTGGCGCCAAGGTACCGAACTGTGCGCGAATCGCGATTTTTGATGCGGCGGGCCATCGGGTGCGCAGTCTCGATGCGATCGACACCGGCTGGGACGGCACCAACGATGCAGGCCGCGCCGTCGCGGGCGGCATCTACTTCTGGATCGCATCGGGCGACGGAGAGCTCCGGCGCGGCGCACTCGCGCTCGTCAGATGACCCACAACAACCAACAGACAATGTGAGACCAGATGAACCCGATGAGCTCGATGCCGCAGATTCAACCCGCGGTCCAGCTACTGCGAGATCGCGGATTCAAGGCCAAGATCGCCGTGGTACTCGGATCGGGCCTGAGCGATCTCGTGGACTCGTTCGATCCGCGGCAGTCGATCACCTACGAAGAGATCCCCGGTTTCCCGGTATCGACAGTGGCGGGCCATGCCGGCCGGCTCGTGCTGACCCAGCCGTCCACCGATGTGCTGGTTCTGCAGGGGCGCTTCCACTACTACGAGGGCTATCCGATGTCGGTGCTCTCGATGCCGATACATGTGCTGGCCGAGCTCGGCGTTGAGACGCTGATCGTCACCAACGCCGCGGGGGGGATCAATCCCGGTTTCTCGGCAGGCGATCTGGTTCTGATCACCGATCACATCAACTTCATGGGCTCGAACCCCCTGATCGGCTGGTCCGATGGAAGCAACCGGCGATTCGTCGACTTGGCCGATGCGTACTCTCCGAAGCTGCGGCGACTGGCGCGGGAGGTCGCGCCCGAAGGGGCGACAGTCCACAATGGTGTGCTGATGGCGTTCACCGGCCCCTCGTACGAGACTCGCTCCGAGATCCGACTGGCGAGAATCGCGGGCGCCGACCTCGCATCGATGTCCACCGTGCCCGAGGTGATCGTTGCTCGGCTCCACGGCATCGAGGTGCTGGGGATCTCGTGCGTCACCAATGTGATCGCGCCCGACGACGCGGAAGATCCGGTGCGGGTCTCTCACGAAGAGGTGGTCGCGGCATCGCGGAAGGCCGCGGGCCATCTTTCCGAGCTTCTGCGGGGAACGATCGCGCGCCTATCGGGGGAGGAAGGGTCAGGCTGATGGACCCGAAATCGTGGCTGAGAAAGGCGATCGGACGCGGCGTCAAGACTCCGAAGCGCAAGGCGCTGCCCGACGGCGTCTGGATCAAATGCGATGGCTGCGGCGCGATCGTCTACCGCAACGAACTCGTGCGGAACCTCTGGGTCTGCCCTCGCTGCGATCACCACATGAAGGTCGGCGCGGCCGAGTACGTCGCCTTGCTGACCGACGCCGGCCTGGAATCGGAGATCGCGGCCGATCTGGTGTCGGTCGATCCCTTGAAGTTCAAAGACAGCAAAGCCTACAAGGACCGGATCAAAGCAGCGACCGAGAAGACGGGGCTTCGTGACGCCGTCGTCGCGGGGCGCGCCTCGATCGACGGCAACGAGTGCGCCCTGGCCGTGATGGATTTCGGCTTCATCGGTGGGAGCATGGGCTCCGTGGTGGGGGAGAAGGTGGCGCGAACGATGCGCGAGGGTCTCGACCGAGGGATTCCCGTGATCACGGTGGCGCGCAGCGGCGGTGCCCGCATGCAGGAGGGGATTCTCTCGTTGATGCAGATGGCCAAGACATCGGCAATGGCCGCCCGTCTGCGCGAAGCGAGAATCCCCTACATCTCCGTCCTCACCGACCCCACGACCGCCGGGGTGATGGCCTCTTACGCTTCGCTCGGCGACGTGATCATCTCCGAGCCCGGAGCGCTGCTCGGCTTCGCGGGGCCGAGGGTGATCAGGGACACGATCAAGCAGGAGCTGCCGGAGGGCTTTCAGTCGTCGGAGTTCTTCCTCGAGCACGGCATGATCGACATGATCGTTCCGCGGACCGAGATGCGCTCTACGGTCGGGAGATTGCTCCGGCACCTCACCCTTCCCCCCGTGTCCGCGTAGCTCTCGGCGTGTCCGCGAGAGGGTTGGACTGGCTCTTCGCTCGGAGCGGCGGCGGCGTCAAGCTGGGGCTCGATCGTGTGCAAGCTCTGCTTCGGGCCTTGGGCAGTCCCCATCAGGACATCCGGACGTTGGTCGTCGGTGGAAGCAACGGCAAGGGCTCGGTCGCCACCCTCTGCGCTAGCGCCCTCTCGGCCGGGGGCGCGAAGGTCGGGCTTTTCACCTCTCCGCACATACTCGACTTTGGCGAACGGGTGCGCATCGATGGCCACCACCTTCCCTTGGACACGGTGGAGCGCTTCCTCGACCGATTCGCACCGCTGATCGAAGAGACGCAAGCCACCTTCTTCGAGGCGACGGCGGCGCTGGCCTTCTGCGCCTTTCGCGACGCGAGGGTCGACCTGGCCGTGCTGGAAGTCGGATTGGGCGGGCGCCTCGATGCCACCAATGTCACGATCCCGCTGGGAGCAGCGATCACGTCGATCGATCTCGAGCACACGGGCATTCTCGGCGACGACCGACTACTGATCGCATCGGAGAAGTACCCGATCGCGCGCCCCGGTCGCCCGCTGGTCGTCGGCCCCGTGGAGCCCGAGGTGGCCGACTGGTTCCGC
>CAZFNT010000528.1:0-3298 GCA_964520315.1 uncultured Gemmatimonadota bacterium | reverse complement strand
CTTGAGTATCGTGATCCTCGGGGGTGTGTGGGGCTATTCCCAGCAGATCGGGACCGGACTCGCGGTTACAGGCATGACCGACCAGGTCTCGTGGGGGATCTACATCGCCAACTTCACCTTTCTCGTTGGTGTGGCGGCCGCGGCGGTGATGATGGTGATACCTGGTTATCTCTACAACATCAAAGCGGTGAAGGGCGGTGTGCTGATCGGCGAGATGGTCGCGATCGGGGCCATCGTCATGTGTCTGCTCTTCGTCGTAGTCGACCTAGGGCGGCCCGATCGTATGTGGCATCTGATTCCAGGCATTGGCCGCTTCCACTTTCCCGTGTCTATGTTGAGTTGGGACGTGCTGGTCCTGAACGGATATCTGCTGCTCAATCTGCACATACCCGGCTACACGCTCTATCAGCGCTATCTTGGGCGGAGTCTGAAGCCGAAGTTCTATATGCCCTTCGTCTACCTCTCGGTCGCGTGGGCGGTCAGCATTCACACCGTGACGGCGTTTCTCTACAACGGGCTGGTCGGACGGCCCTTCTGGAACACAGCGATATTGGCGCCCAGATTCATCGCAAGCGCTTTCACGGCGGGGCCGGCCTTCATCGTCCTCGTCCTGCATGTCGTCAGCCGTTTTACCGACTTCGAAGTGAAGACGGAGATGATCCGCTTTCTGCGCATGGTCGTGCTCGTCTGCGGTGTGATCAATCTCTTCCTGCTCGGCTCAGAGGTCTTTACTGAGTTCTACTCAGACAGCGCCCACGTCGTGAGTGCGCGCTACCTCTACTTCGGGCTCGAGGGGTACAGCGCGCTGGTCGGCTGGATCTGGTGCTCGATCACTATGAACATCGCCGCGATACTCATGCTGCTCACGCGCAAGTTCGAAGAGCGCGGCATTGTCCTCAAGAACATCCCGCTCGTACTTCTGATCGTCGCGATCTGGATCGAAAAGGGGATGGGGCTGATCGTGCCTGGCTTCATTCCGACTCCTCTGGGTGAGGTCTTCGAGTATCAGCCGAGCGTGATCGAGACCTTGGTGAGTCTGGCGATTTGGGCCTTCGGGCTGCTCGTGATGACCCTGCTGATCAAGTTCGCAACCGATGTTGAAGGGGGGCGGGTCTCGGCGTCGCGGCTGCCCTAAGGGTCGGCGCGCGGCTTTTTTGCCGATGGCGCCACAGAACGAGATTAGGTTGATATCGAAGGAGGCCGGGCATCGCAACCCGGAATCAACCAACGCCATGCATCTCCACTCCCCTCCCGGAAGAGCCGCAGCCCTGTGGGTAGCTACGCTCACGCTGGCCATCTACTCGAGTGCGATGGCCGACGAGCCACCCAACTATTACAACAGCGCGAAAGGCAAGACCGGTACCGCCCTGCGAACCGCTCTGCACGACATCATAGACAACCACACCACAATCCCGTTCAGCAGCGGGGGCTACGATACCCACGACGCGCTGGAAGACCTCGACGAGGATCCCGGGAACTCCAACAACGTGCGCCTGCTGTACTCTGGATGGTCGGTGTCGAAATCGAGCTGGCCTGATTGGAACCGGGAGCATAGCTGGCCGAAGAGTTACGGAACCGATTCGGGCCCCGCCCACACCGACATGCACCATATTTTCGCATGCGACGCGACCGTCAACACCATACGTGGGAACAAGTTCTTCGACAACGGCGGTTCGTCGATACCGAGCGAGGCTCCGGATTGCCGATACGACAGCGATTCCTTCGAACCGCGAGATGAAGACAAAGGTGACCTGGCCAGAGTGATGTTCTACTTGGACGTTCGCTACTCCGGCGACGTGGGCGGCGAGCTGGATCTGGAGCTCACGAACGACACATGGCTGATTCAATCCGGCTCTCGCCATATGGGCATGCTCTCGACTCTGATCGACTGGCACGCACTCGATCCCGTCGATGATCGCGAACGAGACCGACACGAGCAGATCTACTCCAACATCCAGTACAATCGAAATCCCTTCATCGATGATCCGAATTGGGTGTACAGCCTGTGGGGCGGCCCCCTCTCAGCGGACTATCACGAGGTGTCGGCGGCCGCGGGCGGTAGTATCACTTTCGAAATCGACGCGGGGGCGGCCAACGGGAATCGACCGATGGTGCTCTTGGCCGGCGTCTCAGGGACGGAGCCGGGCACTTTGTTGCCGGGCGGGGTGGAGACAATCCCTCTGAACGAGGACTGGCTCACCGATTATGTCGTCGCCAACCTGGGATCGCCTCCCTTTACCGATTTCTATCAAACCCTGGATCCGTGGGGGCGCGGCGATGCGTTGCTCTCCGTAGCCGGTCCCTTGCCACCGCAGTTGCTTCCGGTCGGCACGATCATCTACTTCGCCTACGCCTGCGCCGACCCCTACGACTACGTGTCGAACGTGATTACGGTCGAGGTGATCCCATAATTCAGAGCTTTTTGCTGGTGGCTGTGTTGGCGACGTCCGCCGAAGGGCCGACCTCCCCGTGGTCCAGCCTGGGCGACCACGGCGCCGCTGTTCTCTCGGGCGATTCAGCGGGCTACTTGGCGGTCGCCGTGCTGGGAACGGCTCTGCTGGCGGGAACCGGGATCGACGATTCGATTCAGCGGCGCTTTCAGCGAGAAAACCCTCTCGGAGCGACATTCGCGGATGGAGCCTATCTGAGCGGGTATGTATGGCCGGCGGCGCTGGCCGGGGGGCTCTACTGGAGGGGGCGAATCGGCGCTGATGAAGAGGCGGTCGTCGCCGGCTCCGCCGCGATCCAGTCGCTCGGTCTTGCGCTGGCGCTCACTGCCACCGGCAAGCTGCTGACGGGAAGGCGGGGGCCGATCAAGACGGACTGTGGACTCTTCTGCTCGGGCGAGGGGGAGCGGGCGGTTGATTCTCGGGACTTCGATCCCGCGCTATGGCGCCGCGACATCCCCTGGGAGCTTTTCTGGCCATCGGGGCACGCTGCCGCGGCGGCCGCGGTGATCTCATCGCAGGCCGCGCTCTATCCGGAGAGGCGATGGATCGCCTGGGCCGGCTATGGAGTGGCGGCCCTCATGGGCGTCGGCCTGGTCGAGGGGGACTTCCACTGGACCTCCGATGTGCTGGCGGGGCTGCTGGTGGGGCACGCGGTCGGGCGCGCCGTCGGCGAGGGATTCCGCGCCGAGATCGATCGCGGAGGCGGGAGAGCCGGCGCCGGCCTTGCCCCGACGTCCCAGCGGGTCGCTTTTCTACCTATCGCCTCGGGGCGAGGAGGCGTCGGGGTCTCACTCGCGTTGTGCTTTTGAACCCTTGTCGTCCGTATCTTCCGGCTCGAGCTGCACACC
>CAZFNT010000527.1:0-3312 GCA_964520315.1 uncultured Gemmatimonadota bacterium | reverse complement strand
TGGTAGTCTGGGTCGAGAAGTGGCAGGGTGAGCCCTTCGTGGCCGGCGTTTCCGAGAGGATCCCGCCGCATAACGTGACAATCTACCGAAAGTGATCGGGAGCCTATGCAACCGAAACCGCTCATGTACTTGGCCGGCGCGGTGGCTTGCGTCGCACTCATTCTCTCCCTCACGGGCGGAGGAGGCCTCGCAGCCCAAACGCGGACTCTCGTCGAGGTCGAATCTACGAGCTACCCCCGAGCCGAAGACCAGTTCTCCAAGCAGCGGAAGGCGATCGCTGGCTCGCTGAAAGACGGCCCGGCCCTCTTCCAGCGCAAGAGCCCGCAGTGGGAGCTCCGCCTGGCGACGGCCGCGACTCGACTCGAAGAAGGCGCAAGCGCGGTCACGAGCGCTGCCGAGCTCGCGCGCGAGAACCGTGACGAGCTGCGCCCCAAGATCGAATCGGCTCTCTTCAATGCTCGCGAGGCCCGGGTCTTCGCGCTTGCCGAAAGCGCGGCGATCGCGGGCGAAATCGACCGTCTCCTGGATCTGAAAAAGAACCGCAAGAAGACCGTGAGCGACGCCAGCGCGGATTTCGAGGCGATCCGGGCGATGAGCCTGAGCGAAACCGAATCGCGCGTCGAGCGGGCAAGGCGCGACTGGCCGGCAAAGGAGGCCGACTTGACCCGCCGGCTCTCCGGGCTCCAGGCGACGAAAGAGAGCGCTGGCGAGGCATGGAACACGGTGCTGGCCGACGACGAGATCGACATAATCGCCCTGGCGACCGCATCCGATCTGCTCCGTCGGGGGCTGATCGATCTCAGCGAAACGAACGCGCATCTCGCCGCCCTCGTGTCGCAGCTCTACGTGTCTTGGGACAAGATCCTGATCGACATGGCGATCGAAGAGGGCGAAGAGGTGACCTTTCGGCACAAGTACCGCACGGTGCGCGTGGCCACTGGCGAGAACAACGATGCGAAGCCCCCGACCGAAACTTGGGAGGCCGTCAGCCGCGCCGATTACGAGCGACACAAAGAGAACCTCGGCATGACGGTCGCATCGAAACCGGCGGGGCTATACGACAGCGAAGTCGACGGCGCGGCGGCCCAGCCCGCCGGCTTCGCCTACATCGCCACTCCCGAAGAGGGGCGCAACGAGTACGGTCACTGGAGGCGTGACGACCGCGGAAACAGCTTCTGGGAGTTCTACGGCAAGTACGCTTTCATGCGCAGCCTCTTCTGGGGGCCGATGTACTCGCCGATCTTCATGGGCAACTACCGCGGCTATCGAACATCGTACGACGCGGGGCGAACCTACTACGGAACGAGTCGGTCGGGAGCAAAACAGTACGGGTCGAGCGCCCCGAGAACTCGCACTCGGTTCGCCTCGAGCCGTTATGTCGGAAGCGGCGGCTTCAAGGGGAGCCGATACGAGCAGTCGGGCGGCAAGTACAAAGGGTCGAAGTACGAAAAGAAGACGTCGCGCTCGACAGCGACCAGCAGGAGTCGCTCGACGCGCTCCCGGAGCTCCAGCCGATCCAGGGGAGGCAAGTGATGCTGATACCAGAGGGGCTCGCGATGAGCCTGGCATATGTCGCGGCGGGCCTTGCGCTGCTGATCTTGGCCAAGATCGCAAAAGACATCACGACACCTTTTTCCATCGATGAAGAGCTCACGTCGAACGACAACAGGGCGCTGGCGCTCAGTATCTCCGGCTACTACCTGGGCGTGACGGCGATCTTCGTCGGAGCGGCCACCGGCTCCGATGTCGAAGCCGCCACACGGCTCCAAGCCGCCGCCGAGCTCGGCATCGACCTGGCCTACGCCGTCGGCGGAATCGCGCTCCTCAACGTGGGCAGGTGGCTCCTGGACCGCCTGGTGCTCCCGCGTTTCAGCACGCGTAAAGAGATCATCGAGGATCGCAACATGGGCACTGGGGCCGTGGAGGCCGGCGCCTATCTCGCTACCGCTCTGGTAGTGGCCGGCGCCGCCCACGGGGAATCGGGCGGCGCACTGAGTACGCTCGCCTTCTTCATGGCGGGGCAGGTGGCGCTGATCGTCTTCGCCAAGCTCTACGATTGGATCACGCCCTACGATCTTCACGAAGAGATCGAGAACGACAACGTTGCCGCGGGAGTGGCCTTTGGCGGCAGCATGGTCGCAATCGGCGTGGTGCTGCTGCGAGCGACGATGGAGCCATACGTCGGCCCTGCGGAAAACGCGAGCTACTTCTTGCCGCTGGTGGTGATCGGGTTCGTTGCCCTGCTGGTAGCGCGCTTCGTGACCGATCGAGCCTTGCTTCCCAAATCATCGCTCAGCCACGAGATAGCGACCGACCGCAATCTCGGCGCGGCCCTGGTCGAGGTGTCCGCCGCGCTCAGCCTGGCGGTGGTGATCTTCTTCATGTTCTGATGGCACGACGAAACCTGCTCTTCGAGCTTCATGGCGGCTCCGCCCCAGATATGAAGGGGCGCGAGCTAGTGACGGCCTTGCGCCGCGTCGCCCGCGGAGCGGGACTCAACGTGCTCGCGTCACAGTTCCATGATTTCGTGCCCAGGGGCGCCACGGCCGCCCTGCTCCTCTCGGAGAGCCACCTGACCGCGCACACCTGGCCCGAGGAACGCCACCTGGCCGTCGAATCCGCGCTCTCGGCCGCATTCGAGCCTGAAGAGATCGAGATGCGCGAAGTTCCGCGCCGATGAGTCTTCGCCGCCATGGAGGACGCGTGCTCGCGCTCTCCATGTTCGTCATGGGGGCTTGCGGGCTGATCTACGAGTACACCCTCGGTGTGCTCGGCAACCACCTCGTAGGCACAAGCCACGAGCAGATCTTCGTGGTGATCGGTCTCATGATGTTCTCGATGGGCGTCGGCTCGGCGCTGCAGCGAGCACTCCATGTCGACCTGATCGATCGATGGCTGGCCATCGAGCTCGCGCTCGGTCTCGCCGGTGGATTGAGCGTGATCGGGATCTACGCCGCCTTTGTCTACACCGCGAGCTATCGGCTCCTGATGTATGGAACGGCGGCACTCCTGGGCGTGCTCATCGGTATGGAGATCCCGCTCCTGATCCGCATCAACGAGCGCTACTCCTCCAGCCTGCGCGCCAATCTATCCCACGTGCTCTTCATGGACTACGCGGGCTCTCTCGCCGGCGCGATGCTCTTCGCCTATGTGCTCCTCACCCGCTTCAGTATGTTCCGAATCGCGCTGGTGCTGGGAATGGTGAACGTGGGTCTTGCCGCGGTCGGCATCGCGTACTTCTGGCCCTTGATCCGTCAGCGCCGCCTGCTTTCGGCCGCGACAGGTGCGTCGATCATCGTGCTCGTCGCCTTC
>CAZFNT010000526.1:0-3314 GCA_964520315.1 uncultured Gemmatimonadota bacterium | reverse complement strand
AATCGGTGCGGCCAACGCAGCATAAGGCCAAGAGGCGCATGGCGAAGCGCGCATTGGGTGGCGGATCCTGGGACCGTGTTTCGGGATGATGAACCACCGAATGCCGCGTTCGGAAGCCGCGAGCCACGCACGCCGGCAACGGTCGCGCGTGGTCGTTGTTCCCATCTCCCGTCACGCAGGCGCGGGCTGTTCTCCGTCGCGCTCCGCCGAGGCTCACGGCCCTCTTCTCCCTTTATTGGGTCCGGGCAATGTGGATTGGGTGCGATGATCGGCGCCGGACCTCGTGCTCACTCCACCCAAACCGGACTGCTCCAGGCCATCGCCTGATCGCTCTGCGTCACCCGCAGGTAGAGATAATCCCCGGGCGCGCTTTCGATCTCGAGACTGAATCTCGGCGCCAGTGCATCCTCGTCGGGCGCGAATCGTGCGACCGGCTCACCATTCCTTACGATCTCGATCAGCTCGATCGGCTCGGTTCCCAACACTTCGCCCAAGACCGGCAGGGGGACTGCCAATGTGTCGCTTGCGTCGCCACCGATGCCGGCGACACTTCCCATCGGCACGCCGCCCACCGAGAAACGAACAACGATTCGTGGGCCGGTGGTCGCAAAGACCGAGCGTCGCTTCAGCGCATCGAACACCCCCTCTCGGGTCAGCTCATCGACCCAGAGACCGGCCATGCCCCAGGGAAAGGGCGAGAGACGCCGGCCGGGGTGGCCGACGTGGCCGTCGCCCGATCCGATGAATGCGAGGCGGTAGCCGCGGTCGAGGGCATCGATCACGGTGTGGCCCTCTTTCGCTCCTCTGACCGCACCCGGCGCGCCGACATACTCCGAGACGCCGTGCACCGAAGTGATTTCGACCACCGGTTCCAGGATCGGGTCGTGATAAGACCAGTCGATCGGGATCGGTTGGCCCGCCGTGTGGTGCGGGATAGTAAGCGCGCGATCGGCCTCGAGCGCGGCGTGGAGCTCGGGCGGAGTGTCGTAGAGGGAGTCGGACCAGGCGAAGACGGGGCCTCCCTCGTCGCGGAAGTAGACGTTGCGATGGCCGCTGACCCAATTGGTGTATTCGTAACCCATCATCGCCACGTAGAAGCCGGGCTCGTTGTAGGCGCGGGCGACCACTTGCTGTTGCTCCCATGCCTCCGCGCTCAAGGGAAAGAGCCCGTGTTGGTCGTGGTCGGTGAGCGAGGCGGCATCGAGCCCGGCGACATGCTTGGCGTAGAAATGGTAATCGTCGGCACTTCCGGTGCCGTCGGTCAGGCCGCTGTGCCCGTGCAGATCAGCCCAGATCAGTCGGCGCCTGCCGGGGTTGGGGCGGCTGGTCAGCGGGTCGCTCAGGCCATCTTCGAGGCCATCGGCGCGCGCGAGAACACGATAGCGGCCCGGCTCCGGAGGCACGCGACCTGTCCAGCGCATCGTGCCGCGGGCGGCGGGGTGCAACGAGGCGATCGGGATCGTGTCGGGGGGCGCGCCCTCTCGGATCCAGAGGAGATCGACTTCGCGATCGAAGCTCTCGTCGAGGTTGTCGGAGCCGTCGAGGGGGGCGATCCTTACCACGGTCTCCGAGCCCGGCGTCGCGAGAGATGGGGTCAAAGTCGCCAGGAGGCGAAGGGCGGGCCGCGGTAAGAGGCGCAGACTGGGAGGGTCATCGATGTCGCCATACACCCCATCCCCATCCCCATCGACGGTGACGCGGAAAACCTGGGCATCTTCGGCGAATGGGTCGGCCTTGACGGGCGAAAAACGGTCCGGATCGGACGAGCCGTAGTGCAGGGTGAGAGTCTCGCCGGGTGCGAGGCCGTCGCTGCCCGGTGACACGGCGACGTACATCATGGCCGGGTTGACTCCGAGATCGCCCACGGGACGACCGCTGGAGCGCTCGGCCCGCACGTGTCCCGGCTGGTTCGGATGGGTGCTCTGGGGGCGGGTCCAGTGCCAGTAGAGCGGCAGATGGAAGACCAATCCTGCGTTGTCGGGGAGGCCTTCTTCGCCGGCCTCGTAGTGGATCTTCCAGGCGCCGACCGAGCCGACAAGGAGATCGTCGGCGGGCTCGATCGTCGCGCTGCCGCTGCCGTCGGGGACCGGCGATGGTGGCTCGCCACAGGTGGCCAGGCAGAGGGCGACCAGTGGAGCCCAAGAGCGCTGCATTGCGGGTCAGCCCTTGTCGACTCGGCCGGGCGCACCGAGCAGGTTGCCGAGCAGCGCTTCGACCTCCATCAACTGGAAGGGCTTCGCCAGGAAGCCCGCGGCGCCGGCGTCGGTCAGGCGCGCGGCTACCTTCAGAGTCTCGAAGGCGGCGATCATCACCACGGGCAGATCGGGTCGTGTTCGTTGGAGCTCGCGAAGCAGATCCACCCCATTTCGACCGGGCATGACGATGTCGGATATGACGAGATCGAAGGACGACGCCTCGAGCTCGACGAGAGCCTGATCCACCCCGGTGACGCCAACCGCGGCGAAGCCGATGATCTCCGCCATGTCGATGAGCATGCGCAGAATCGATTCCTCGTCGTCTACGATCAGGATCTGCTTCCGGTGACCCAATCTACTCCTCCGCCGAAGGGCTCGTGTCGCTCAGCTCTGCCTCGACTCTGGTCCAGCCCGACTCTGAGCGGAGTGTGTCGAGGCGGTCGGCCAGCTCTCGTACGATGAATAGGCCGCGCCCTGTTGGCGCTTCGCTCGTCTCCGGCAGCGAAGGCTCGTTGTCGGTGTCGATTCCGCTGCCCCGATCCTCCACGATGATCCGCGCGACCGCGCGGCCGATCGACGCGGAGAGGCGAATGGGGTGGCCGGCGGCGCCTCCGTGGCCGTGGAGATGCGCGTTGGTAACGAGCTCCGAGACGACCAGCTGAATGTTGTGCCTGAACTCCTCGGAGAGCTCGAGGGTCGCGAGAAAGACGGTGATTCGATCGTCGGCGACACGGGCTACGTCGCGATCCGTGGAGAGCAGAACAGCGAAGCGGCGGCGGCCTGCCTCCGTTCTGTTCGGTCGATCGTCCGACATGGGCCCCGGGGATTCTAGAAATAAACGCGAAGACCCAGATTGAGTGTCGTTCCCGACAGCTCGATCGCCACGGCGTCGGAGGTTGGCGCAAGTGTGCGGGTGTCGCTTTGACTGATGGCATAGGTGTAGGAGCCGAAGGGGATATCGCGATCTTCACCCTCGAAGACCTCGTAGCTCTCGAACTCGTCGTCGAGCGCGTTGACGACCTCCGGAACCGTCACCTGCCGGTATGCGGCTTCGCCCGCGATGACCAGGTGCGAGGTCAGGGAGTACTCCCCTCCGAGGGTCAACTTGTAGCCGACCTC
>CAZFNT010000525.1:0-3338 GCA_964520315.1 uncultured Gemmatimonadota bacterium | reverse complement strand
TGGCGCTTTCGACCCAGAGAAGGGGAGCAGCGCGTTTCGTTCCATGAGACCGTATCGATCTCTGGAACCACGGTCCAGGGCAAGCCGATGCGCGAGGAATGGGAACGGGGGTACACGCATACCGAGGCGACTCGGAGGGCCGGGTCCGCGTGGGAGATTACGAGCACGCTCACGCACACCGAGGGGTTTCGCAACGGCAGGGCAGCGCGGAATCCGATTTCTGAAGCGCTTGTTGGAAAAACGATGCTGCTCTCCGTAGGGGAGGACGGGAGCGTGATCTCGGTCGCGGGGGTCGAAGCGGCGATCGAGGCGCTGCGCCTGGAGCTGGGACCGGAAAGCGTGGCTTCGGCCGGCGACAAGTTGAGCGCGCGGAAGATCGAAGGGCAGGTCGAGGCGAGGTTCCAGGATCGCTACCTCGATGTCGCGGGGCGGCCGCTTACCGAAGATGTCTGGATAGTTCGGGGGCGAGGGCTGCGAAGCCCGGTCGGTGGCGACTTCGAAGGTGTCACGGCGACAAGGCTCGACGGTTTCGAAGAGATCGATGGGCTGCGCTGCGCCAGGATTCGCGTCGATCAAGGCTGCACTCCCGACGATTTCGCCGACGAAGACCCAAAAATGGCGGTAGAGACCTATTTCAAGGCGGCGGGGCATCCACCGAAGAGTCCCTCCGGTGCCATGGTGGGGGGAAGCGTCTACTGGTTCGAGGTCGAGACGGGAATGATGCGGCGGATTCGCAGAAAGATGAGCGGCGAGAGTCGCAGGCGGCTGGGCGCGCGAGCCGAGTCGATTCACTTCACTGTGGAGCACCGCACCGATTTTCGATAATGGGGACGTCAATGCAGTATCGATACCTTGGCAAGAGCGGGCTCAAGGTCAGCAATCTGGCTCTTGGGAGCTGGCTCACTTACGGTTCGAAGGTCGACGCCGGCGGCACTCGGTCGTGCATCGATGCCGCGCTCGACGCGGGCGTGAACTTTCTCGATACCGCCGATGTGTACAGCTTCAGCGACGCTGAGGCGGTGCTGGGGAGGGTGCTCGAGGGACGAACACGCCGCCATATTGTTCTCGCGACCAAGTGTTACTACCCGATGAGCGACGATCCGAACGACCGGGGACTATCGAGGAAGCATCTCGTAGAGTCGGTCGAAGCGAGCTTGAGGCGGCTGAGGACCGACTACATCGATCTCTATCAGTGTCACAGGTGGGACGAGCATTCTCCGCTCACCGAGTTGGTGCATACGATCGGCCTGCTCACGACGCAGGGGAAGATCCTCTACTGGGGAGTGAGCTGCTGGAGTGCCGAGCAGATCCGCGAGGGGTGTCGGATGTGCGATTCGATGGGCGTGCCGCGGCCGATCTCGAACCAGCCCCCTTACAACCTCTTTGAGCGCGGGATCGAGGAGTCGGTGGTGCCGGCCTCGATCGAAGAAGGGCTGGGGCAAGTGGTTTTCAGCCCACTGGCGCAGGGCATGTTGACGGGAAAGTACGGCAAGAACGCGATTCCGGAGGGGAGCCGAGCGTCGGAAGAGCGGGGAGGCCTGTGGCTGCGACCCTGGATGCGCGACGAAGTGTTCGAGGCGGTCGATCGGGTTCGAATCGTGGCGGATGAGCTGGGGGTGACGATGGCGCAGTTGGCGCTCGCGTGGTGCGCTCACAAGCCGGGGGTCGCGTCGGTGATCTTCGGAGCGTCGTCGGTCAAGCAGGTCGAGGAGAACGTCTCGGCCGCGAAAGCGTCGCTATCGGATGAGATGGTGAAGAGGGTCGAGGCGGCTGTGGGAGAAGTGCGGTTGTAGCACCAGAGGGGCCGGCGAGGCCTTAGGCTTCCGTGGACGAAGACTCGCGTGCCGGTTGGAGCCGTGAGTGGGGAAGTTACTCGGGATTTGGAAAACCACGATCCGCCACCTAATCCCGTAGCGAGACGGCGTAGGTGGTTGTGATGGCCGCACTTGAGCCGGGTTCTGGGGCGAGGAGTAGTTCCTCTACTTCGCAGCCCGAGGTTCCGGCTCAAGTGCAGCCAGCGCAATCACATACGTCGTCGTAGTAGGGATTAGGTGGCGGATCGTGGTGGAAGGACCCGCAGCACTCGAGCCGAGACCGGCGGCACCTGAACGGGCATCGCGCCTGCGTCTATCGGTAGCTGCTCGCCCGAGAGCAGGTCGCGCGCGCTCGAGGGCGCACGCGCGCCCGTCCCGAAGACTCGCGGATCGACCTCGTGGAGACGCTCGGCGCGATTGAGCAACACAATTATCCGCTCGAAGGGATGGTTGCGCTCGAACGCGAGGAGATCGTCCTCGGCGAAGAGCAGCTCGAAATCACCGCGCCGCAGGGCGATGTGCTCGCGGCGGAGCGCGGTCCAGCGGCGGGTCTCTTGCAGATGGGCCCGCTCTCGGGGGCTGAGCTCGGCGCCGAAGCGCATCGGGCGGCGGTTGTCGGGGTCGCCGGCGCCAGCCATCGCGATCTCGTCGCCGTAGTAGAGAACCGGCAGGCCGGGGGCGGTCAGGATCCAGGCGAGGAAGAGCTGGACGCGGCGCAGGGTGAGCGCTCGGTCGTTGCGGGGAGGATCGGTCCAGCCCAGCTCCTTGTCGTTGGCGCCGGGAGGGATGTCGCCGTCGGCGAGCGAGGCGAAGCGGACCTGATCGTGCGAGTCGATCAGATTGCCCATCAGATGCCCCGCGCCGAAGCGGCGCCAGGCGGTCTGCATGCGGCGGCCGACTTCGCTCATTGAGCGGGTGGTGTCGAGGAGGGCGGCGCGCACGATGTAGTAGGTGGCGAAATCGAACTGGGCGTTCTGTTGGCCCGGCGTGACGTAGGAGCCCACAAGCTCGTCCGGCCCGAAAGTCTCGCCGATCTGGAAGATGCGCCGGTCCCGCTTCGGCTCGACGCGGCTTGCGATCGCGCCGGTGAGGGCTCGCCAGAATCGGTGCGGCACATGCTTGGTCGCGTCGTGGCGGAATCCGTCGGCGCCGCTCTCTTCGAGCCACCAGATTGCGTCGTCCACCGAGGCGCGGAGCGCATCATCGGAGCCGAGGTAGTCGAAGGAGGGCAGATAGGGCTCGAACCAGGTGGTGAGCCGCTGCTCGTCGAAGAGGCGCAGATTCGGCCGTCCGTCGGGCAGGTGCGGATCGCCGAACCAGTCGGGATGATCGCGAAAGTAGGGGTGGGCCTGGTGCACGTGGTTGGTGACCTGGTCGAGCAGGATCGCCATGCCGCGGCGGTGGGCGGAATCGACCAGCTCGCGCAGGGCGTCGATGCCGCCGAAACGGGGCTCGGCGGCGCGGGGAGCGGTCGGCCAGTAGCCGTGGTAACCGCTGTAGAAACGGTGGGGGGGCGGATGCTCT
>CAZFNT010000524.1:0-3341 GCA_964520315.1 uncultured Gemmatimonadota bacterium | reverse complement strand
ATCACCCCCTGTTGGTCGTCGCGATCTTCGTCGTGCGCTTACTCGCGGTCCTCCGCCCCGTCCAGGACGGAAACGGTCGCCTGTCACGTGCCCTGACGACCCTGATGCTACTCCGTGCGGGCACTGGCACGGCTGCAACAAGACACGGTGCGCGCTACTTGCTGGGATCTGCCTGAGCAGGAGGCGTTGTTGCTTGAGCGGCTGATGCGTAGCTCGGAAGGGGACAGCGCCCCGGAGCAGGGCTGGCTCCTGCGGGAGCTGCGGACGCGTTTCGAGTTGAGCATTGACGAGTTGGCGCAGCGCTTCGATCGCAGCGCGAGCTGGGTGAGCGGCAGGCTCGGCCTGGTCAACGATCTGCCCGAGGCGATTCAGGAGCAGGTGCGCCGGGGACGATTGGTGCCGCACGCGGCGATGAAGTACCTCCTTCCCTTGGCCCGCTCCAATCGTGCCGGCGCCATCGAACTGGCGGCGGCGATCGCGCCGATGATGCCGAGCAGCCGGCAGACCGAGGCGTTGTGTGTTGCCTTCGCTCGCGGTACACGGCCGGCGCGTCGTCACGTATTGGAACACTCCGGAGCTCTTTCTTCACGCGCGCGAGGGAAGTGGGATCGGAGTCGCTGCTTGTGGGTCCCGGAGAGCAGCTCATTCGAGATGTCGAAGCGCTCGCCGGCATCGCTCGGCGGGCACGCGGACATCTTCGTCAAGAAGCGCTCACAGACCTGGCACCACCTGAACCGGTCGATCTCTGGCGTCTTGGCGGCCAGGCACGCAGTGATGCCGAGGGGCTCTTTGCCCATCTCGATGAGGACATGAATCGTGCTGGACGAGCAGACGAGAGCGACAATTCTGGAGCTTCATGAACGCGGCTGAGGCAAGCGCAAGATCGCACGATCCCTGCGCTTGTCGCGCAACGCGGTGCGTACGGTCACCGCCGCCTACTCGGCTGAGATTCCGGTACTCGACCGGCACGAGAAAGCCGAATGTCATCACGAAGAGATTCTGGAGCTGCACGCCTCCTGCAAGGGCAATCTCGTGCGCGTTCACGAGGAGTTGCTGGCGCTCGGCGCACGGTACTCTTACTAATCAGCGTCACTCTTGTTCTAAACACCCTCTGATGTAGACAGAGCCCCCCGTTGCCGTGGGAGAATTGGGTTTCAGCAAGAATCCGTTTCACCCCAAGACACCGGAGAGCCCTCTGATGGTAAAGTCCGCCAGCCTTTTCAGTCAACTTCTTCAACAGATCCCCAGGAGCGAGTTCGCCAAACTGGTCACCAAGCACCGGGGGGAGCGCCACGCGAAGGGTTTCACCTGTTGGAGCCAGCTGACGGCGATGCTCTTCTGTCAATTGGCCCACGCCGACTCCTTGCGCGAGATCTGTAACGGCTTGGCTTGTTGTCTTGGCAAGCTCGTGCACCTTGGCATCGGCCGCAAACCGACCAAGTCCAACCTGTCTTATGCGAACGCACGTCGCCCAGCGGCCGTGTTCGAGGACCTGTTCTGGTCAATGACAGAGCGATTCCGTGCCGATGGTCATCTCGGTGCTCGCAAACACAAGTTCCGTGTCAAGAACAAGCTCCTGTCCCTGGATTCAACGACAATCAGCCTCTGCCTGAACCTGTTCCCGTGGGCCGAGTTCCGTCGGGCCAAGGGCGGAGTCAAGGCCCATGTTCTACTGAACCATGAAGACTATCTGCCCTCGTACGTCCTGATCAGCAAAGCCAAATTACACGATTCCAAGATACTCAGATTACTGAAGCTACAGCCAGGGTCCATTGTAGCTATGGACCGCGCGTACAACGACTACAAGCAGTTTTCGCAGTGGACCGATGAGACGGCGTATTCTTCGTGACCCGGATGAAGGAGAACGCCGTCTACGAGGTCATTCGAAGCTCTCCCGCGCCAACCCATCGCAACATCCTATCCGACGAAGTGATCGCCTTGACCGGCCCGCGGACGAAACAGAAATGCAAACATCACCTGCGGCGGATCGTCGTGTGGGACCGGGAAAACGGTCGGGAAATTGTCTTGATCACCAACCACTTGAACTTCGGTGTTACGACAATCGCGGACATCTACAAGGAACGTTGGCAGATTGAGCTGTTCTTCAAGGCCCTGAGACAGAATCTGAAAGTCAGGAGTTTTGTCGGTACCAGCGAGAATGCCCTACGCATCCAGATTTGGACAGCCTTGATCGCCATGCTGTTGCTCAACTGGTTGCACCATCTGTCGAAGGCTGGTTGGTCGCTGTCCAATCTCGCGACCATGCTTCGCCTGAACCTCTTTACCTACCGTGAGTTGACCGACTGGCTCAATGACCCAATGCGCACGCCACCACTTCAATCGCAGGTAGAACAACTGGAGCTAAATCTGCGGTGACTAGGACAGGCTCCAAGGCAATGCGCGGCTGGGAGCCGGGACCTGAACCCGAAAACCGCGATTCCAGGCGCGCAAATCGTTATGAAATCGCGTGCGGAACGAGAAACCTGTCCCGTTTAGGACAGCAGTGACATAACGTTGAAGATCAGCGGCGGCTCGCCGTCCGCTGCATCTTCTTGTTGGACTTCGCGAATTCATAAAGTAAGTGCAACACGGAGTGCGAATGAAGGAGTGATCTGGGATACTGAGTCTTTCTCCAAACAACCAAGAAAGGGGACAGGCTCATGACGTATCGCCAGATCACCCGCGAGGAAAGATACAACATCGCGGCTCTACGTAGGGAGGGTTGGTGTGCTGCATGGATCGCACGACATCTCGGCCGCCACCGGAGTACTATCTCTCGCGAGCTCCGCAGGAACTGCTCTCGGTGGGACGGTAGCTATCGGCCTAGCAAGGCTCAGGAGCAAACGAACGGTCGGAGATCGCGCTCGAGGCGAAATCGTCGATTCGGGGCTCGCGCCTGGAAGCGAGTAGGTGCGCTCCTGAGGAAGGACTGGAGCCCCGAGCAGATCTCGGGATACCTCGCACGTACTGGGGCCCTCTCGATTAGCCATGAGACGATTTACCGCTACGTCTGGGAAGATCGCGCCCGGGGCGGCACGCTCTACCGCCATCTCCGGCAGGCCATCAAGAAGCGGCGAAAACGTTACCGGGCCTACGACAGCAGAGGAAGGCTGGCTGGCAAGCGCCATATCTCCGAGCGTCCGAAGCACGTCGAGCGTCGTAGATCCATTGGCCACTGGGAGATCGACACGGTGATGGGTGTCGGCAACAACCACTGCGTCGTAACCATCGTGGACCGGGCATCCGGATACACCCTCATCGGAAAACTCCCTGCACGAAACATGGCTGAGGCCGCTCGGAGGACCGCTGCGCTCGTTCGTAGGCATCCTGGTCGATTCCGG
>CAZFNT010000523.1:0-3357 GCA_964520315.1 uncultured Gemmatimonadota bacterium | reverse complement strand
GCGGCCCTTCCGGCAGAACGCGCTCGATCGCGCCGGTCACCCGATCGATGCCGTCCCTCTTCAGTGCGCTGATCGGCACGATCTCCTTCCAGTCGTGCGCGCTCTGCAGCCGGTCGATCATCGGCAGAAGCTGGGTACGGGGAACGCGATCGATCTTGTTCAGCACGAGCAGAGCGGGCCGCGAGCACTCGCGCAGCCAGCCGATCGCGATCGGCGAAACGGCGCTTCCTCGCCCGACCGTTTCGACCAGATAGACCACTGCATCGGCATCCCGAACCACCGACTCCGCGGTGCGCATCATCGCCTTGCGCAGAGGATCGGAAGGACGCACCACACCCGGCGTATCGACCAGCACCGCCTGATACCCCTCCCCGTTCAAGATCCCCGTCACCCGAGACCGCGTAGTCTGCGGTCGTTTCGACGTGATCGCGAGGCGCGTGTCGAGCAGCGCGTTCATCAGGGTCGACTTGCCCACATTCGGCCGTCCGACGAGTGCGACATAGCCTGCGCGGTGAACCGGTTTCGCTTCCGGATTCGATTCGGTCAATTCGACCCCTTTCCGCGCCGTCCCAGGAGCTCCCCCAAGGACAACGCAACAAAGAAAAGCCCACACGGGAAACCCACGATCTCGCCCCAACGGGAGTAGAGCGTATCGGACCGGGCCGCCGGCAGTAACGCGACCTTCGCGCCTCGCTCGTCGAGCTCGATCTGCGCTGTGTAGCGCCCCCAAGGGTCGATGAAGCCCGAGATGCCTGTATTCGCGCAGCGCGCCACCGGCAGCCCGGTCTCCACCGCGCGGAGCGCCGCGATCGCCGCATGTTGTTCGGGGGCCGCCGAACGCCCGAACCACGCATCGTTCGTCATCACCACCAACAGCCGGGCGCCCGCCCTGGCCAACGACCGGGCCTGTCCCCCGAAGAGCGACTCGAAGCAGATCAAGATCCCGAGCCGCCGCGGCGGATCCCCGATCGCCCGAACCGCCTCACCCGCCACGAAATCCCCCTCGCCGAAATCGACCCGGCGCAGCACCTCGATCTGGTCGTCCAGTGGGATCATCTCGCCGAAGGGCACCAGATGCACCTTGTCGTAACGGTCCACGAACTCACCCTCCGCGTCGACCAGATAGGCGGCGTTGTAGTACGACTTCCGCCCAGCGACCACCGGCCCCGGCGCCAGTGCGCCGACCAGCAGCCACGCCCCCGTCTCCCGCGCGAGCTCTTCGAGCCAAGACCGGCAGTAAGTCGGTCCCTCCCCTTCGATCAGACAGGGCAGACTCGTCTCGGGCCAGACGATCAAATCGATCGCCCCGCCGGCCGCCTCCATCGCCGCCCGCGTCTCTTCCGCGAAGGTGTCGAGCGAGAGGCGCGCATGCCCTGAGAGCCATTTCTGGGTCGGATCGATATTCCCCTGCACCACCGCGACCCGCAGCGAGTCCCCGCCTCCGGCGCCCGGCTCCAATCCGACCGGCGGCAAGCGCAGCCATCCGACCGACACCCACGCCACCACGGCGGTCGCCGTCACTACCAAGGCCCCCAGTTCACGGCCCAAGCGGATCCCCGTATCGATGGCCAGCGCCAGCGCTACGCCCACTCCCGCCGCCACCAGATCCACCGCCGCCGCCCCTCCCCAGGCCGCAATCTGGATCAGGAGCGGATGCACGCTCAGCGATGTCGATAGATCGAGCCAGGGAAAACCGAGCAGACCGAGCCCCCGCACTTGCTCCATGCCGACCCACAGCACCGCGAAGAGCGCCGCTCCCAAGGCCCGCGGCAGCCCTCCCCCGACCCGCGCGAAGAGCAAGAAGAGCAGCGCCGGAAAAAGCGCACCCACCGCCGCCAGAGCCAGATAGCCCACCCCCAGAATCGCCGCCGGCGTCTCCGGAATCTCGAAGAGCCAGTGGAACACCCCGAGATGAACAACAAGCCCGTAGAGATACCCAAGGGCGAAGGCATGCCCCCCACTCCGCGCCCGCTGCACCGAGCAGAACGCCATCCCGACCACCCCAGGCACCGCCCACCCCAGAGTGCTCGGCGGCATCGAGAGCGCGTGCAGCCCGCCCGCCGCGACGGTCAGAGAACAGGCACCCACCAACGGGGCTACGCCATGCGCTCCAGCGGCCTCGTGGGCGCGCATCGGACGGTCGATCTCTGGTGTGTCCTTCACCGATCGGACTATGGCATGGGGCCTCGCGGCGTGCAAGGAAGGGGCGTGACCCGGAAGTAGCGTCCCCGTCTTCATGAGAAGGACCTGCCGCTCGCCTGAGAGTCGTCTTACAATACTCGCGACAGGCACAAGGGGCGCCAGTTCTCGAAGCTCGGCTTGCGGGAACGATGAGGCGTGCGCCCGGATGACGTCCACGATTCCCAAGGAGGCCTGTCGCCTGATCGGGAGCCCTACCTCGGGCACCAAATCGGCCTCGCGCTGGGACTAGCCGCGCTCTTTCTCGCGTTGCGGTTGCCGGTAGCTCTTACGAGTCCCCGCCTACCCCCCGCCGACGCTCCGCCGATCCGGCGCATCCGGCGCCCGCAGCCCCCGCAGCCGCCCCCACCAGGTCTTCGCCCGGCGCTCCTGCTCACTCCACGCATCGATCACCTCGCGCACCCGATCCACGCTCTCCAGCGCCGCCTTGGCGCCAGCATCGAAGGCCTCCCGATACTGATGAAAATCTGACCAGAAGAGATGCCCCACCTTCGGCTGAATCGCCACATCGGCTCGCTCGAGCTGCGTCTGCGAGAGCTCGTAGCCCGTGATCCCGTCGGCCCGAATGACCAGATCGAGCCCACTATCGAGCGCGAAAGACCGCCGAATCGACGCCCGCACATCGCAGCCGATCACCAGATCGGCCCCCAGATGGCGGCACGCCTCTACCGGAATCCCCCCCATCGTGGCGCCGTCGATCAAGAGCCGATCGCCCATCTCGACCGGCGGAAAAACCCCGGGGATCGCCGCCGACGCTAGCAGCGCCTTATGCGCCGGCCCCGCCGCGAAAAGCACCCGTCTCGCCTGCATCACATCGACCGCCACACACGCAAAAGGCGTCTCCGACTCCGACAGATCGCTGTCGGGAACCAGCGCCCGCAGCACCGAGCTCAGATACTCGTGCGGCAGCATCGAACGCCCCACCATCGCCTTGCCGTACGTGTAGCGCTGCCGAATCGTCCCCCCGATGCGCCGGAAGAAGTTCCCCCGATCGTCCTCTTCGCTCCGCGTCGGAAAAGCGAAGATCGACCGCGCCGATTCCGGGCTCTCCAGGAACTCCTCGAAGCGCTCGATCATCCCCTCCGCGGATCGGTCGAACGACCAGATAGCCCCGATGAACGCCCCGATGCTGATCCCCACGACCAGATCGACCGGAAT
>CAZFNT010000522.1:0-3361 GCA_964520315.1 uncultured Gemmatimonadota bacterium | reverse complement strand
CCCGTCGGCTCGCCCGGCGCGGGGAGCTGGCGGGGCGGCAACGATCCGACGCGACGGCGCTCGAGGCTCGCTTTGGCGCAGTTGTTGAGACGCCGGGGAACGATGCTCATTCCGTGGGGAGGATCGAACGCCCGGGGCACGATCAGCTACGTGGAGGCGTCGCTCGAGCTGGCGGAGCAGATACAGGCGGGAGATCTGCCGGAGCCCGCCCTGGCCGCAATTCCTCTCGGCACGGGCGGCACGGCGGTCGGTCTGCAGTTGGGCCTGCGCCTGGCCGGGCTCGAAACACGTCTGCTCGCGGTGCGTGTGATCGACCGGTTCCTGGGCACCCGGACGATCGTCGCCCGCCTGGCGAATCGGGCCCAACGTGAGATGCGTCGATTCGATCCGACTCTACCGATAGTCCGGATCGCTCCCTGCGAAGTGGAGCACCGACAGTTCGGCAGAGGATACGGCAGAATTACCCCCGCCGCCCTCGACGCGGCCCACCAGGCGAGCACACTCGAGCGCATCGAGCTAGAGACAACATACACCGCCAGGGCCCTGGCAGCGATCGCCTGCCGCTCCCGTGAGGGGCGGCTGCCTCCGGGTCCGATCCTCTTCTGGAACACATTCAGCTCCGTACACCCCCCGGGCTACGATCCCGGTGGCGCAACCGTTCGCCATCTGCTTCCTCGTCGCTGGAGTCATCTTTTCGACGACGAGAGTATGGGGGAGGGCTGAACATTGAGGCGCAGCAAGAGCATTCCGATCGCGACGCGGGCGCGGTGGCTGCTCGAGCCATCTCGACCACGCTGTCACGCTCACTCGAACGTACGATCGGCGATGCGGACCGGTCCCATATCGACCTCCGATTGGAGCTCCAAGTTCTCCATGCGGCCGATCTCGACATGGACGATGGATGATGTGGATCGTCGCGACGCACGGCTCTATCGCGATGCTTGGTTGGGTGGTGATCCCAGGGCCGATTTCGATGGTGACGGCCATGTGGAATGGGATGACGTCCTCGGATTCCGAGATGCCTGGCGCGACGGGCAGGAGGAACGGCCCGCGGTTGCGAACCGTCGCCCCCCGGCCGGCCCCTGATTCGAGCACAAGGTTCAGTTATGCTTACGTAATGGTCCACTGCAGCCTAAGGCCTCCCATGCTCGATCGAATCGTGACCGCAACGCTCCTCCTGCCCGCTTGTGCCCCCGGTTCGACCATCCTCGTACCTGGGGACCAGCCCACCATCCAATCAGGAATCGACGCGGCCGCCGAGGGAGATACCGTTCTCGTCGCCCCGGGGACTTTTTCGGGCTCCGGCAACGTGAACCTCGACTTTGGCGGGATCGATCGCGTGCTGATGTCCGAGGTCGGCGCGGCCTCCACTGTGATCGACTGCGAAACACTCCGGATCGGGCGGGGCATCCATTTCCACAGCGGCGAGACCTCCGCGTCGGTGGTGAGAGGGTTCACGATCAGAAACGGATTGGCCAACGATGGTGGCGGCGGGATCTATTGCAACGCTTCCTCGCCGACACTGACGAGCTGCATCATCACCGACAACGAGGCTGAGTACGGCGGTGGACTGTACTGCTTCTCCTCCTCGCCGACGCTAACCGACTGCACGATCTCGTGGAACCGGGCCGACGATGAGACCGGCGGAGGAATCGCCTGTTTTTCAGGTTCTTCTCCAAGTCTGACCAACTGCAGGATCTTGGAAAACACGGCTGTCGAGAGCGCTGGGGGGGTCTATTGCTCCTCGTCCTCGCCGACGCTGACGAGTTGCGATATCGAAGACAACCACGCGATCGACGAGGGCGGCGGATTGGAATGCGCGAACTCTGCCTCACCGACTCTGATCGGATGCACGATCTCGGGTAATTCGTGCAGTGGTCCTGGCGGCGGGATTCGGTGCAGAGATGGCTCCTCGCCGACCTTCGAAGACTGCACGATCTCGGCGAACTGGACCACCTACCTCAGTGGGGGCGGGCTTCACTGTTTCTCCTCCTCACCCACGATCGAGAACTGCACGATCTCGGACAACTTGGCCACCAAAAGTGGCGGCGGAGTGGACTGTGCCGACAACTCCTCGCCAGCACTCCTGAGCTGCACAATCTTGAACAACCATGCCGGTGCGAGCGGCGGAGGTCTCCACTGCGATGAGTTTTCGTCGCCAACGATCGAGGACTGTACGATCTCGGACAACTCGACCGGCTGGGAAGGAGGCGGGATCTACTGCCGATCTTCCTCCGCGCCGACGCTCACGAACTGCACGATCTCGAACAACTCGGCCCCCAACGAAGGGGGGGGGATCTACTGCCACTCCTCCGCGCCGGCGCTGACCAGATGCACGATCTCGGGAAACTCCGCGACCTACTTCGCGGGTGGGCTCCGCTGCAACGCGTCCGCACCGACCCTCGAGAACTGCAAGATCAGCGACAACGAGGCCACCTACGGAGGCGGGGGCCTTTTCTGCCGCGATTCCTCCTCTCCCGTCCTGACGAACTGCATCATTTCGGCCAACTCGGTCGTTGTCGCAGGATATGGAGGCGGGCTCTTCTGCTGGGGATCCTCCTCGCCGGCGCTGACGAACTGCACCATCTCGGCCAATGTGGCCGCCTGGGGCGGCGGCGCTGTTTTCTGCTATGACGCCTCCACGCCGACGCTGACGAATTGCATCCTCTGGGGCGACACGCCGAACGAAGTGACTGGCGGCAACCCTCTGATCACCTACTGCGACCTGCAGGAGCCTTGGTGGCCGGGCGAAGGCAACATCTTCACCGATCCCAGATTCAGGTCTTGGGGTGGCTACGACTATGTGCTCTGGCCGGGATCCCCTTGCATCGATGCGGGCACGGGGGCGGACGACGGAGTCGATTGGAGCTCGATCCACCCGACCTATGGGCTGCACAACAGCCCAGCCCCCGACATGGGGGCGTACGGTGGCCCCGGTGCAGCCGGGTGGCTGCCCTAGCCCCCATTTCTCACCAACTTCCGGCGTGACTCGTCTCCTGAACCCCGGCCGTGCCGCCCGCAGATCGATCGAATGAACCGGAGCCGGGGCCAGATCTGCTTCTTCTTCAGATCAAGGTCGAGCCTGTACGCCCGCGCGAGGGGTGGCGTCGGGCTCCGGCGCGGGCTCTGGCGGCGGCATAGGTTCCATCTCGGGGAGGAGTGGTGACCAGGCTGGCTCACGCCCGGGCTCGAGATCGCGAGGCGATTCCGCCGCAATGTCCGGATCGAGCGCCCAGAGGCCCAAGGGGTCGTCGAGCCAGGCCACGTTCGACGCGAGCTCGGTCTTCTCCTCTTTCAGCTCGAGCGCGGACTCAGGCAGGTCGGTGTCGGCGGAGGCGAGAACGTAGAGAGGGCGCGTCCG
>CAZFNT010000521.1:0-3365 GCA_964520315.1 uncultured Gemmatimonadota bacterium | reverse complement strand
TGCCCGCGGACGCCCGCTCGGTCGATCTGGCTGGCGATAGCTTTCTGGAAATGCCCGCTGACAATGCGGGCTGCGAAGCTCTTGTCGAGCGCCGGGGCGATGGCGGTGCCGAGAAGGGTCGAGCAGAAGCCCTCCCTCGTGGCATGCCAGCAGCCGAGTTCATGTAGCTGGGGTGTCTACCCTCCGCGTCTCGTCTCGTGGCCGAGCTCACTTGACGATCACGACGTCTCGATGCGCCACCCACCCCGGGGAATGCAACCGACTGGTGTAGACCCCGGAAGGTAACGGCTCGCTCGCCTGGTTGGTGCCATCCCACCGGACTCCGTGCTGCCCGGCACCCTGGGACTCCTCCACCAGGGTGCGGATCCGGCGCCCCTCACGATCGTAGATCCCGAGCTCCACGGGGTCGTGCGTCGCCAACTCGTAGGGGATGAACACCTCCGGATTGAACGGATTCGGGTAGGGGGGTTGGAGTCGGCCCCGACGGACAACACCCTCGGGAGATTCCGACGCGATCCCCACGCTCGAATTCTCGTCGGCCCCCATATCGTAGCCACCGCGCCAGGGACGGGGCTCCCCGTCGAAGGTGCCGGCGTCGATGCAGGGAGACTCGCCGAGATGATAGTCGGCGACCAGGGGCTCCACGAATAACGGATCGGCCTCGATATTCCCGATTCCGGCGTAGCCCCCCTCGACATCGGAGTACTCGATGCGCAGCTCCGGATCGAACCTGAGAGTCTGGTTGTTGCCCCAGAGGATGCAGTTGAGGGCCTCGAGACGGGAATTGTCGGATTGGAGGCCTCCGCGAGCGTCGGCGGTGGTGTCGGCGATGGTGCAATTGGTGAAGGTCCCGCTGGAAGATCCGAAATTCAGACCCCCGCCCCAGCCGGCCTGGTTCTGCACGATCATGCAATTGATCAAGGAGGCCGCAGAGCCGTCGGCGTGGACCCCTCCCCCCCCTTTTGAAGCATCATTCCCCAAGATCCAAGTGCGGCGGAGCTCTGGGCCTGCGTTGCCACAGAAGACCCCGCCGCCCCAGGTGGCGTGGTTGCCCTCGATCCGACAATTCCGGAGCCCGGCCGGACCGCCTTGAAGTACTCCGCGCTGGCCAGATTGACCAGGGTTCGGTCCTCGTGGTCCTCCATCCGACCGGCGATGAGGCGCGTGATGCGGTCACCCCAGAACTGATAGAGGTTGGTGCCCCGACGGGTCTTGAGGGCCGTGCCAAGGAGGATCCTCTTCACGGTGTTCCTGCCGATCTCGTGCCCGACGTGGCCGAGCCCATCCCGGATTCAGCTCAGCCAGTCCCTCCAGTGGGGAGGAAGACGAGGGGGGCAAAGCCATTGGAAGCGTGGGATTCACCGGCCCTGCCCGGGACCTCGCTTGTGGACAGCGCTTCCGCCGAGCTGCGGGCCTTCTTGGAATGTGGGGTGATCGAGCTGGGATTCGCGCGGCTCGAATGCCTGAGTTGTCGTTACAACCGGCTGCTCCCATTTTCCTGCAAGGGCCGTGGGTTCTGTCCTTCTTGCACCGGCCGCCGGTCTGGGCCGGATGGGGAGGCCCCTCTCGAGCTGGAGTTTGCGGCCGCGTCCGCCGCGGGTCGGATCGCCCAAGGCGCTCGCCGAGGCCTGCGGGTTCCACCGGTCGATCGGTTGTCGTGGGTGGGTGCGATGCCGAGCCAGAGATCCCGGACTTTCCTGCACGGCAGAGATCGAAGCGGACTTGAGCGCAGCTTCTGGCCCGAGTTCTCGATATCGATGGATTGAAGTGCCCGTCGGCCCCTTCGACTTCAGGAGCCAATGGGGAAAGCGGGCTCAAAACTCCTAGCCGCTGCCGTCGATCGCGACCGCCCGCGCGGTCACCGCTCGCGCCGGCGATTCTCCTGGGCCCCCGGTGGGTGGCCGGGTGCACCCGGTGGGTGTCGGAGCCTGGCTCCGGAGCCCCTCGCCTCGCGCCACGCCCCGCACCCGAAAGTCGTCGCCCCAGGCGTCGCCGTCGCAGGGATTCCAGAGGGTGATCGTCGCGGAGTCGGCCCCGGCCACGAAGGGGATGCGTAGCTCCTGGAAGTCCGTCCACGTCACCACGTCACTGACCTGCGCTCCGCCGAAGTCCTTGACGCCCACGATCAGACTGTCGGCGTTCCACACCTCCACCTTCCCGAATCCGCGCAGCTCGTAGGCCGTCCCGGGCTGGACCGCGACCCGCTGCTCCAGGTACGCGCCGGCCCCGCCCCCGAGCTTGACGGAGAACCAGCCGCTGCGGACGTTCCACTCGCTCCAGTCGATCGTCACCGCCGGATTCCCCCAGGCGTGCCAGGGAGAGAGCTGCCCGTCCTCGAAGCCGGCGTTGCGGACCGGCTGGGGCGCGTAGGCAGCGGAGAGCGCCTCGAAGACCGGCAAGCCGTGGTTGCCAAAGTCGAAGAACGTCACGTTCTCCCAGGCGGAGCCCTGACCCCAGGGAGTCCAGCAGTCCGTCGACACCCAGGCCGGCTCCCACGGCGCGACGCCGCTTCCCCCCGCGTCCACCACAGCCTGGAAGAGATCGCTCATGAACGCGCGCTGCCCGTCGGGGGTGGCCGGGTAGCCGCTCATCAGCTGCGAGGCGTCCCAGACGATGTTCCCGTGGTCGTCGAGCTGGTCCAGGGTCCAGGGGTAGCCGGTCTCCGCGACGAGGACTTCGCGGCCGAAGTCCTCCCGGATGTGCTGCAGGACGGCCGAGAGCTGCTCCAGGTGCACCTCGGGCGACCACCACGGGTAGAACGACACCGCGAAAACGTCGAAGTCCTGGAATCCGCCTCGGTTCCAGAGACTCCACACGAACTCGTATGCGTCCTGCGAGGGACCGTTGTGGACGACGATCTTGGTGTCGGGGCTGATGTCTCGCACCGCCCAGGCCGCGGACTGGAGCAGTCGGCCCAGGTCCCACCATTTCTCGTCGCTGCCGTCGAGCTGTCCGTCGGGCCAGATCATCCCGTTCTGGATCTCGTTTCCGATCTGCACCATCTCCGGCAGCACTCCCCCTTGCCGGAGCTCGAAGAGCGTCGAGTGGGTGTACTCGTAGAGAAGGGTTCGCAGCTCGTCGAAGCTCGCCCCGTCCCAGGTACCGGGCTTCCCCTGGTGGCCTGGATCGGCCCAGGTGTCCGAGTAATGGAAGTCCAGCAGCACCCCCATCCCCGCCTGCTTCGCCCGCTGGATCGTTCGCAGCAGATCGGCGAAATCGCTGTAGTCGGTGAACCACTCGGGGTCGTTCCACAGGCGCACGCGCACGAGGTTGCCGCCGTGGTCGGCGAAGATCTCGACGGGATCGCGCGCAACACCCCCGTCGTAGTAGACCGCCCCGCAGTCCTCCATCTCGTTCACGTAGGA
>CAZFNT010000520.1:0-3370 GCA_964520315.1 uncultured Gemmatimonadota bacterium | reverse complement strand
TGATACCCGCCCCCACCGCCAGCACATCCCCCTGGATGAACTTGGTGATTCTCGATCGAAAGTAGGCCTTCCAGCGAACCGCTCTCGCGAAAAGGTCGAGCTCTTGCCCGACGTAGCAGAAATCAGACATTCCGCGTGGACCGCACCAAGTGTACCGCGGAGATGAAGAGACGGTGATCCCGAGCCGGCAAGAACACCGATGCGCCCCTCCCTCCCAAGACCACGAAAACGAATACCGCGAGGAGAATCGTCGCCTGGAGCAAGATCGAGAACGATGTCCCCGCGACCCGCATCAACCAGCTCGGCAGAGGGGAAGCGGATAGGATGCGCGAGATCAGGAGGGTGAATGCCGCGAGGATGCCTGCTCCCCAAAGCCCCACGCAGAAGATCAGCAGCCGTGTGCCGACCCGGTCCGCGAAGACCGAAATCGCGCTCAAGCCATGCGTAACCAGCGCCTCCACGTTCATCGAAGAGACGCCACACAGGCGACTGGCGCGTTCGGTCGGAATCGAGGTCGTCGGTAGCCGGGCGCGAAAGACCGAGGCCGCATAGTGGTTCCACAAGTCGGGAACGACCACGAGCTGGGTCAGGATCCGTCTAGGCATCGCGCTGAAATTGCCCACTCGCACGGGGATTCCGGTGAGGACCCTGTGGAGGGCGCGGTAAACCGCGTAGCCCACCTTGAACGCCATCGACTCAGATCGCTTGAGCCGGGCCGCGAACACCACTCGCCGGTGGTCGATCTCTCTGAGCTCGGCGAGGAGTCGCGGCACGTCCCGCGGATCGTCTTCCCCGTCCGCGTCCATCACGACGATCTCCTCGCATGAAAGAGCCTCTTCCACATAGCTGAATCCGATAGCGAGGGCTCGCTGATGCCCGAGATTGCAGCGCAGCTCCAATATCGTGATCTCGGCGATGACTTCGAGATCGAGAGAGTCCCATTCCTCTGGTGGCGGCGTGGTCGATCCATCATCGATGAGGACTACTTCCGCGGTCTCGCCCGCTGATCCCACTCGCAGCCCCCTGTCGAGGAGGGGCAGTAGCTTCAGCACCGAGTCCCAGTCGTTGTAGACTGGGATCACGATGGCGATCCGATTCCGTGCCTTCGATGTCATCGTGGCGCGACTCTAGCATCGTCGTCCCGTGAGCGGAGAGGATCGAAGCATGGATGAGAGCAGAGCGGCGAGCGGCTTGGAAGCCTCTTCACCGGGCTCTCAGCTCGCTGCTTCGGGGCCTTCGCTGCTGCCTTACGTGCGAGCGGCCGCCGTTCTGCTCTTTGCCGCGATGATCTATCCGGCAGTGGCTGGGCGAATCCCCATCCTGGACGACCTGGGGGGCTTCCATTTTCCGGTGCGTCACTTCTTCGCCGAGTGTCTGGCGAATGGAGATCGTTCCGATTGGTTGCCATCGCTCTTCTCGGGCTTCTTCCTGCTCGGAGAAGGGCAGCTGGGGACGTGGCACCCCTTCCACCTATTGATCTACCGCTTCCTTCCCCTCTCCGGCGCCGTCCATCTGGAGCTGCTGGCCAGCACCCCCTTCATGCTGATCGGCACCTACAGACTCCTTCGACGGCTGCGGATCGAGCGCTCGGGTGCGACCTGGGGAGCCCTGGCATTCGCCTTTTCCGGCTTCAGCCTTCTACACTACATACACGTCAACGCGATGGCGATCGTGGCGCATATTCCGTGGATGATCTGGGCGATCCACGTAGCGCTGCTCGATCGATCCCCGAGGCGGAGGACCCGGGCCTGGGTGGCCGTCGCGGTGCTCACGGGCTCGCAGATCCTCCTGGGCTACCCACAGTACGTCTGGCTATCGCTCGTGGCGGAGGTCACCGCCGGCGCGGCGATCATCGCTCGCAATCGGATCGCCCTGCGACGCATGGGCGCCCTGATCTCGGCGAAATGCGCAGGGCTGCTTCTCGGGTGCGCGCAGCTGATCCCCACGATCAGCGCGCTGGGCGACTCCACCCGAGCCGCCCCCGATTCAGCCTTTCGCACGACCTTCTCCCTGCATCCTCTCAATCTCTATCAGCTCGTCGCGCCCTATCTTCTCGAAGGCAGAGCTCTTCGCATCTTGGGTGGCAATACGCATGAGTTCGGGCTCTACGCCGGCGCGGGCCCTCTGGTGCTCTGCGCCTGGCTCCTGATCCGCAGACGAAAGCTAGGCGCTCGGAGGGGACTCGTCCTCGGCCTCGTCGCCCTGGGTGCTGTGGCACTTTTGCTCGCGACCGGCAAGTACGGCGGGATCTATCAACTGCTGGCTCTGCTGCCGGGAGTCGGCTCTTTTCGCGCTCCGAGCCGTTTCTTGCTCTTCTTTTGCTTCGCCACGGCGGTGCTCTCCGCGATCGGCCTCGTCGATCTCGACCGGGTCGCCAGATCCCGGGAGAGGATCGGCTGGAGAAGCTGCGCACCCCTTGCACTCCTGCCGATCGCGAGCGTTCTGGTCGCGGCATTCGCCGTGCTTTTCGAGACATCCGCCGTGCATCGTGTCAGCGAGGCTCTAAACAGCGATTGGCGATTGATCGCGGCCGGCCCGCTGATCATCCTGGTCTGCTCCTCCCTGGTGATCGCGGCCACGCGAGGGCGGCGCTGGGCGCTCCCGGTGCTCGTGCTCGTCTCCGCGGCCGACTTGGGGGTCTATGGGCTCAGCTACGGAGTGTACGGTCCCTGGCAGTCGATCGAGGCGATCTCGCGCCCTGCCATGGGCTTACCGGAAGAGGCGCGAGGGCGCGTCGTCGCGGGCCTGTCGAACCCGGCGATCCTGAGCGGTCATCGCACGATCGACGGGTATGTCGGGCTCTTCCCGAGCAAGCTCCTCGATTACGACGATCTGAGCGCTCTTCGGTTGGCCGGGGTCGAATGGGTGTCGTCGGAATACGCCGAGCGGGCCGAACTGGGGCTCGCGGCCGACTCATCCGGCTGGCTCCGGCTTCCAGATCCGCTGGCGCGCATCCGGATGGTCTCGCACGCCCTTGCGCGCCCGAACTCGCCCCGATCGGTGCCCCTGGCGGATCCGATCACCAGCGCCTGGGTCGAACACGATATCGAGCTTGGAGGCGGCACGCCGGGTCGCGCCGAGCTTCGCGCGGAGTCCCCTGGACGGATGCTGGTGGGGACCGAAGCGCGGAGCAGGCAGCTGCTGGTCATTGCGGAGAGCTTCCACCGGGGGTGGACCGCCGAGGTAGATGGCCGGCCGGCGCCGGTGCTTCGAGTCAACGGAGACTTCATCGGGTGTGTCGTCGAGGCGGGGGCGCACGAAGCTCGGTTCTTCTTCGATCCTCCGAGCCGCAAGCAGGGCTTGATGCTCAGCGCGCTGGGGGCGGCGTGGGTGGTTCTGCAGGGCGCGTGGCTCTGGCGGAGGGCGAGCC
>CAZFNT010000519.1:0-3382 GCA_964520315.1 uncultured Gemmatimonadota bacterium | reverse complement strand
AAGCGCTGATGAACAAGCAATCGGGGCTTCTCGGTCTCACCGAGACCACAAACGATATTCGTGAGATTCTCGAGGAGTCGGAACGTGGGAGTCAGGCGCACATCCTTGCGCTCTCGGTCTACACATATCGAGTGAAGAAGTACATTGGTGCGTACTTGTCGGCGCTGGGTGGGGCGGATGGAATCGTGTTTACAGGGGGCGTAGGAGAGAACGCGCCGGCGGTGAGGGCCATGATTCTCGATGGGTTCGAATACTGTGGCATCGAAATCGACCCTGAGCTCAACGAGAAGAACGAGTCCATCGTCTCGACCGGAGAGCCCGCGGTTCTGGTCGTTCCCACCAACGAGGAGCTCGCGATCGCTCAGGATACGCTTCGAGTTCTGCGCGAGACGAGCTCGACATCGGGCGAGGCGGGCAGCGCGGAGCGTGCAAGAGAAGAGATCGAGCGAATCACTTCGCATCAAAAGGCACAGCTGATTCTACTCTGGGCGAGCAACCCCGACGACTCGATCGAAGACGTGACGCGGAAGTTCAACAATCGATTCCAGTCGAGTTTCGCGGCAGCGGCGATCGGGACATTCTTAACGGAGATCGGTCTGCTCGACGCCGAGGCGCGGACAGAAGAGGACACTATTCATGCCTGAGCTCGAGAAGGAAGAGGTGGGTTGGGTGCTTTCCCGCATCTGGCTCGATGCGCTCGAAGAGACCGCACGCGATTTCCATGGCAACTGGCCGAAGATGTTCTGCTCGAGGGCCTACGAGCATGCGACCGACACCTGGATGAAGGTGATGGCCAACGAGTACGATCTCGAGGCGCGGCCAGAGACCACGATCGTCGCGTCTATCGGCAGCTATGTCGATCTCGGCGTGAAGGCGGGTCTCTTCACCAGCCATTCCGACTTCAAGATCGAGGCGCTGAGCCCGAACAAGACCGCGGTGACTGTGTTTGAATGCCCCTATCGCAAGCCCTGCATGGATCTGATCGAGAGCGGCTTCTCGGTCAGTGATCTGACCTGTGCTCGCATCGGGTGTTTCAGAGCGGCGGTCAAGAGCATTTCGGGAGTCGAGTGCGACTACGAGGTGACCCGATTCAGCAGCGAAGCCTGTGAAGGCTTCGTGGAGCGGATCTAGAGCCCATGGGTGATGTGAACAACGCTCTTCTGGGTCGGATAAGGGACCCGGCCGACTGGCGGGGTCGGCGACGAGCGGCGATCGAGCTGGGTTGGGAGAAACCCGAGGGGGCGTACGACCTGCTAGTTGGGCTCCTGAGCGATCAGGTGCTCGAGGTGCGACAGGCGGCGGTCTTCTCTTTGGGGAGACTCGGCGATCGTCGCGCAATCAGAGAGCTCACGGTGCCCAAGATCCTCTCGTCGCGAGAGCCGGTCATGAGGCTCGCTGCCGCCGGAGCGATCGGTGAACTGGGCAGCGTAGAGGTCATCCCACCGCTCGCCGAGAAGCTATCCGATCCGGAATGGACTGTGCGGCTGAGAGCCGACGAGATCGTTACTGAGAAGCTCTCTTCGCTCAGTCGGTCGGTCGACACCGACACGGTGCAGATGCTGATTCGACTGCTCGACCTGGAACATAAGGAGGTTCGCAAGACGATCATCGCGACGATCGGCAAGATCGGCAATTTGGACTATGATCAGATTTTCCGTGCCCTCAAGGGGGGGAGCCCTCGGATTCAAACCGGGTTGATCGAGGTTCTGGGGAGCATCGGCTACGGCGGGTTCACGCCGGTGCTGCTGGAGCATCTCACGCGCGGCAGCCGGTTCCATCAGATCGCGAGCGCCAGAGCTCTGGGCAGAATCCGAAGCGTGAGCGCGATCGAGGGGCTGGTGGCCGCTCTCGATACCCATCATCAAGAGGTGGCGCTGGAGGTGAGCGAGGCGCTCGTAGAGATCGGTGATCCCGCTGTCGAAACCCTGCTCGAAGCGCTGATCCATACGACGAAGAAACTCTACCTGATTCACCTCATTCGTTGTCTCGGCAGGATCGGCGCCCCGCGCTCCATCCCGGCATTGATCACGGCTCTATCCAACAGCTACTCGCTGATCCGCAGATCCGCGGTGGAGGCCCTTTCCGCCTTCGATTCGGCTCACGTAATCGAACCGCTTCTCGAGCTCGTCAACCTCCGCGAAGTGCCGATCGACGATATCATCAGAGATCTCGACAGCGACGATAACAAGGTCCGTTGGGCAAGAGCGATCCGGGCGCTCGGCGAAATCGGAAGCCATCGCGCGGCGCCGACACTCAAGCGTTTGCTGTTGGTGGTCGACCACGGCAAGATCCACGCTGAGATCGAAGATGCGCTCTGCAAGATCGGGTGCAGCTCATGGGCTCGCGCTGGTGCCGTGCAGGTGCTCGAGAATCTTGGCGATAAGCGAGCAATAGACGCCATACTCAAGCTCGTCTCGGACGAATCGTACTACGTTCGCCACACGGCGGTCGTGGCGCTCAGGCGCTTCCGCAGCGAACGGATCATTCCGGTGTTGCTCCGTGCGATGAGCAGCGATCGTCGCTACTTCGTTCGGGCGCAGGCAGCGAGCACATTGGGAAGGCACTGGACCGATCGAGACGACATCTTCCTGGCGTGCATGAAGTCGGCCCAAGAAGATACGAGTTTCGCAGTCCGGGCCGATGCGCTTCGGGTGCTGGCGAGATATATGGATCGTCGCTCGCTACCGGTTCTGCTGGATCGCCTGGGCGATGAGCGATTCAGCGTGCGGGAGAACGCGGCCTACGCTCTCGAGAACTTCGGCCCGAGCGTTCTATCCGAGGTGGCGGAGAAGCTCGAATCCGATGATGAGATCGTGCGGATCCGAGCGCTGAGAATTCTCGCGAAGATCCGCGACGCGAAGGCTCTGAAACTGATAGAAGAGGTGGCCGATGGCCAGAGCGACACCCAAGTGGTCGTCGTCGAGGCAAAGATGGCGGCACGAGATCTGCGTCGCCGTCTTGATGACGAGTAGACCGGCCAGTTGGCCTTCGGCAAGACCCCTCCTGGGCTCTCATATTTGTCCGGCGTCATGGTGGGAACGAGGATAGCTTTGAGGGGATTTCGCGTTCCCCCCCAACCTCGTGCCACTCGGAGGCCCCGATGCACTCGACCGCCAAGCTCACGCGCACCGGCTTGACAACGCTCATCTCAGCCGCGCTCCTCGCGCCGGTCGCGGCTGCTTCGTCGTACGATCTGGCTGGCGTGGCCCGCCCCGATGACGGCCTACTGCTTCTGAACACAACCGTATTCGATCCGATCCGCGCCGAGGTGCTCGCGGGAGACCCGAGCGCCCCCACTGGACTCGATCTCTCGCTGCCGGCGGAGACTGTCCCCGGTGTGTTCATCGTCCAGTTCGACGCTTCGATTCGAGCGGAAACCCGC
>CAZFNT010000518.1:0-3407 GCA_964520315.1 uncultured Gemmatimonadota bacterium | reverse complement strand
GCGACCAGACGCCAGGCCGGAGCTTCGACTCGTGCAGTGGCGGCGGCCGTGCTCATGATCCCACCTCTATCTTCTTCTTGGTGCCGAAAAGCGTCGGTTGGGTCCATCGGTTGATGAATGGCACCAGTGCGTTCATCAAGAGGATCGCGTACATCACACCCTCGGCGAGCCCCCCCCAGAGACGTATAACGACAACGATGACACCGATCCCGATCCCGAAGGCCCAGCACCCCTTGTGCGTCGTTGGCGAAGTCACCATATCGGTGGCCATGAACATGGCGCCAAGCACCAGACCGCCCGATAGAAGCATGAACAAGGGGCTCGGATACCGGGCGGGATCGAGCATGTGTAAGAGCCCGCTGAGCAAGGTGACCGTGGCGAAGATACTCGCGGGAATTCTCCACTCGAGGAACTTGCGCCAGGCAAGATAGCCGCCGCAGACCAGGATCAACAGTGCCGACGTTTCGCCGAGCGTGCCACCGGTGAAGCCCAAGAGCAGGTCGAATAATGACGTCGGTGCGTGCTCGAACTTCATCAACCCCAGCGGCGTAGCGGCGGTCAAGACGTCGGGGGCCTTTGCATTCATGAGCGGCAGCGCCAAAGTGTCGCCTTTGAACGCCCACCAAGGCCCCCCCGGAGCTGGCCAGGTGGTCAGCGCCACGGGGAATGCCGCCTGTAAGAAGGCGCGGCCCAGCAGGGCAGGATTGAAGGGATTCTGACCCAGGCCCCCGAAGACCACCTTCCCGAGAGCAACACCAAAGAACGCACCCACGAAGGCCATCCAGATCGGAATCCCCGGGGGAAGAGTCAACGCCAACAGGATTCCGGTGATCAGGGCAGAACCGTCTCGCAGGGCTCCGGCTCGCCCCCAAATCCGCTCGGGAAGCAACGCTCCCGCCGTTGTCGCCGCCAGGACGAGCAAGGCGCTGATCCCATAAAGGTAGACCGATACGATCACGATCGGTACGAGGCTCCCCACTACGTTCCACATGATGGTGGGAGTGGTCGCCTTGGTGGCCAAATGTGGCGACGCCGTGACCAGAAGACCAGGCGCACTCATGTCGCTCTCTTCTTCCGCTGCAGGGCGGACTTGCTCAGCTGAAAAAACTGGCTCAGTGGAATGTTGGATGGGCATACGTACGAGCAGCAACCGCAAAGCATGCAGTCCGCCAGATGCTCTTCATCCATATCGCTGTAGCGCCCCACTCTCGCCATGGAGCCCAGGAGCTGAGGGTTGAGATACACGGGGCAGGCCTCGATGCAGTGGCCGCAGCGGATGCAGGGGTAGGTCTCGCGACGCTTGCACTCATCCGCGGTCAGGACGACGATTCCGGTCGTTCCCTTGAGAACCGGCGCTTCGAGGCTCTTCTGGGCGATCCCCATCATCGGCCCGCCGCTGATGATCTCGCGAGCATCCTCACGCATCCCGCCGCAGGCATCGAGCAGATCGCGGAGCTTGGTGCCTACCGGAACGAGCAAGTTGGCGGGGCGCACAACGCCGGGACCGGTAACGGTGACAATCCGCTCCAGCAGAGGGAGGCCGGTCTCGAAGACCTCGGCGATCGTGGCTACCGATGCGACGTTCTGCACCACCGCTCCAACATGCATCGGCAGCTCGCCGCTCGAAACCTCCCTATCGACCAACGCCTTGATGAGCATCTTCTCGGCGCCCTGTGGGTACTTCACGGTGAGCGGAACGACGACGATGTCGAGATCGTCGGGCAAGCTCCGCTCGATCGCGTCGATCGCATCGGGCTTGTTCTTCTCGATCCCGATGAGACAGCGTTCGACACCGAGGCAGCGCATCATGATCCGCGCGCCGAGCAACACTCGTCCCGGAAAATCGACCATCGTTCGGTGATCGGTTGTGAGATAGGGTTCGCACTCGCACCCGTTCAGAAGAAGCACATCGATCTTCTGATCTTCGGGGGGCGACAGTTTGACATGAGTCGGAAACGCTGCCCCGCCCAACCCCACGAGCCCAGCGTCGCGAATGGCTCCCACGAGCTCCTTCCGCGAAAGATCCTCCCACTCCGGGAGGAGTCGGCGGCGCGTGGCCTGTGCCGAGAAAGGGTCGACTTCGATTCGCACCGAAGGCGCGAAGCTACCGTCCGGGTGAGGCCAGAGATCGAGAGCACAGACCGTTCCAGTGGCCGATGTATGGATCGGCACCGACACCCAGCCCGTCGCTTCCGCGATCTTGTCGCCACGTTCGACATGATCCCCGGGACGCACGATCGGATCCGCCGGGCTGCCGGTGTGCTGCCGCATCGGAAGCACGATTTCGTCCGGGTACGGCATGCGCCGCACGCCGACGCCGGAAGTCAGCTCCTTCGACTCGGGTGGATGCACACCGTGACGAAACGTCGCTGACAGGGAGTTGAGGGGATTCATGGTCTTGCTGTCAGTTGAAAGGCTCTGCCCGCGTGATCCACTTCTCGAGGTCCTTCTCGTTCGGATCCAGTGGGGTTCCCGGATGGATGATCCGAACCGGACACTTCTCCGCCGCGCTCACTAGGTCTTTGAATGAACCGGCCGCGGCATCTGCGATGACCGCCTGCTTCTTGTCGTTGTAGGCAAAGAGCTTCCTGTTCAAATCCGTGCATTCGTTGCAGGCAGTGCAGCGGATCGACTCGATGTAGGGATCGAGCCCCAGATCATCGTCGTCTTCGTCAGCAGGGGGCTCTTCGGCGGTCACTTGCGGCTCTGGTGCAGTGGTGGAAGAGACGACACCTACCGCAGTCGCCGGAGCGGTCGATCCGGCCTGTGAGGCGTTCGTCCCAGCGACCGGGGCAGCGAAGTCGATGGTCGCCAGGCCCAACGCGACGCTCCCCCCAGGGCCCGCGCTGGACGACTGCCCGTCCGCAGACTGGAGCAACGCCTCCGCCATACGAATGGCGATGAAGGCAGGGTAGGTAGCCTTGAGCTCTCTGATCTTCTGCTCGTACTCGCCGCGGATCGCCTCTGCCTTCGCCTCGAACTCCGTCTCGAGACGATCACGGGTCGATTCGGGAACCTCGATCCCCGCCATTTGTCTTAGCTGAGACCAGAAGAGTCGGCGGTCGTCGCCAAGGTCGACGATCTCACTAGACACCGACAGTCGGTGCAGACGGCTCTCGTGGTCAAGGACGTAGACAAAAGGTAGCACTCCGTCTCTGTCGTCGGAAGAGCGCTCAAGATACTCGTGGAAGGGCATCCAGTCGCCGGAATCGTCATTCGAAATAGGCGCAAAGTGTTGCTCGAAGCGCGCCTCGGTAGCGGCCCAATCGGCGATTGTCACGGGGAGAGTCATCGTGTTCTTCTCGCCATCGTCGCCCGCGTGGATCAAACCCCTCGTGGTCCAGGGCTCGCTCGGATCCGGATTGCCCTTCAAGCTGAGGCAATCGGCCAGCGCCGATCCTCGATCC
>CAZFNT010000517.1:0-3420 GCA_964520315.1 uncultured Gemmatimonadota bacterium | reverse complement strand
GCAGAGCCTCGATCAGCTCATAGTTCATTAGGCGAAGATGCGGATTGCGGCGGCGGAGCCCCACCAGCACGCTCGCCGCGGAGCAACCCAGACGCAACCGAGGCGGACGCCACCCCCCCACGGCGGCGATCCGCTCCAACAGCTCATCGGTTGTGACGACGTGCCCGCCGAGCGAGAATCGGTCGCCCGCGGGGGGCCGATCGATCGCCGTCGCTACCGCCTCGGCCACATCGCCGGCGTGGCAGACCGTGATCCGCCGTTCGGGCGCACCCACGCGCACCCGCAAACGCCCACTCGACAGCACCGCCGCCAGGGCGCCGATCGGGTTCTCGGGGCCTGCCGGTCCCGGCCCGAAGATGAAAGCCGGGAAGAGCGTGACCAGGTCGATCCCGTGCTCACGGGCCAGTCGAGTGCCCAGGCCGAGTGCGTCCCACGCGACCCGCTCGATCGGCCCATGGAAATGGGTGGCGTCGTGAAGAGAATCGTGATCGCCGTCGTCGTTCGGTCCGAGGGCCAGAAGGGAGGAGATGTAGAGCACCCGCGGCACGCCGGCCCTGGCGGCCCCACGAATGGCCGCGTCGACCGCATCGAGATAGAGCGCCGGGTTCTCCGGGTCTCTCAGAAACGACAGATAGCCGATCTGAACCACCACCCGCACCCCCTCGGCGGCGGCGGCCACGTCGGTTGCGCAAGTGGCGTCTCCGTCCACACTCCGCACGCACTCGCCCCCGGCAGCCGCGAGCGAGGGGGCACTCGCCCCCCCCATGAGCCGGATCGAGCGGCGCGAGCCCCGCGAGAGAGCGGAAAGAATCGAGCGAGTGAGCGCTCCACGGCCACCGGTGACGAGCACGGTGGATCGCCCGGCCGAAGGCGTCAACGAATGACGATCGGGTCGGATGCCCGGGCCGGCGTCGCCACGTTCCCCACCGCATCGGTCAGAAAGGCACTCACGGGTGTCTCGGTTCCCGTCGTTCTGATCTCGGTCCACTCGGCGTAGAGAGCCCCTTCGTAGAGACCGTCGCCGTGGACATCGCCGAGAGTGGTGGGATCGTTCTCGAAACCGCCGATCTGGATCGAAACGGTGCCGGGCAGATCGGTCTCGCTGGTGAACACGCTGAAGCGAACGGTGTCGGCTCGGGCCACATAGACCGTGTCTTGAAGGGCGCAGTCGGCCCCCGAGACGACGCACCACTCGACTCCCCGGATCTCGGCGAGACGATCGAGCATGATCTCGGCCTCGAAGGCTCCGGTCCTGACTCCCTGCTCGGTATAGAGAACCCCCCAGACCTTCTTGAGGCCGTCGCTGCCCGAGAGGAACCATGGAGCGCCCGCGGTGAACGGAGTCGGGGTGGCGGAGAGCGCTGCTTCGGCGGAGCCACCCAGACCGATCGCCGCGACGGAGACCGAGGCCGGAGCTATCGGATCGACACTCACCTGCGGATCGAGAGTCGCCGCCCGCCCACCATCGAGCTCGATGGCGTAGTAGCCGGCGACCACCTGGGCCAACTCGGCCTTGAACCCCTCGGCTTCATCGGCGTCTCTGGCCGTCACGGAGTACCCGTGGGGAACGCCCGCCGGCAACGCGAGATCGACAAAGACGGTGTCGGTCGTCGTGTCGAGAAGCACCGCCTCTTCATCGGTCCGCTCCCGATACACGGCATAGTCGACCGCGCCCTGCACCACGCTCCATGTCAATGTCACGCGATCGGTATCGACGAGGGCCTCGAGACCCCCCGGCGCCTCGAACGCGGGAGGAGGAGGCTCGACCGGATCGAGCGGCGGCACCTCACAGCCGGCCAGCGCCAGCGCGACGGCGGTCGAAACACAGCTACGGAATCGCACGGGCGAGCTCCAATTTCGCTCCTACCCCACCATCGAATTGTGGCTGGAGTCGAAGGCTGACTTGATCCCCCACTGGGATCGGATCGAAGGCGGGGAAGTTGAAAGCGGCGTCGAGAGCGTTCAGCGCCCAGATCGCCCCGATGCCGAGCCCGCTGTAGAGCAAAATGTTCTGCGATCGCTCGACACGTCTTCTGGCGAGGCGCGCCAACCTCCACTCGCTCTCGCCGTCTTCGCCGTCGAGAATCGCATCGGTGTAGCTCTCTTCGGCTGTGTCGAAACCGGAGCGGTTCAGCGAGTAGTCGAGGCTCGCGATGCCGGCGATCAGAGCACCGATGCCCAGCCCGATCCGGTAGACCGAGGCGCTGCCATCGCGGTGGCTGTAGGTCTGCCCCCACCCCGGCAGCACGAGAGACCGAGCCATCGCCCCGAGCCTCCCTTTCGGCCGCAGCTCGACGTTCACATTCACTTTGGAGTTCGGTCGCAGAGTGAGATCGTCGCCCCGGGCCGTGTATCCGGGCTCACCGGAATCGAGCCCATAGCTGCCGAAAGGCAGGTCGGTCACGGTAAAGGGAGTGATCCCCATGACGCGAACTCGGCCCTTCAGAACGACCCGCGCTCCAGATGGAACCGAGGTCACCGAGACGATTCCGCCCCCGGATGCCTGCAGATCGGCTGCCCGAGCGACAGGAGAGAGGCCGGCCGTGGCGCTTACCAGGGCAGTGATTAGGAGTCCGATTCGCACGAGGATCCCCTTGAGATCATGATTCCGTTGTTCCGCGTCGCAGTTCGGCGCGACGATAGCGACGCATCTTTCGGCGTGTCAAGCTGATGGGACTGCGCGCGACGTTTCGACACAGCCCAAAGATCCTCGGGAGGACTGTGCACCGACGAGCGGGCCGCCGTATTTCGTAGCCAGGCATGCCCGGTGGCTCCGCTCCGTTCGAAGCTCCCGCCCTGCGTGCCCGCGAGGCTACGCAGCTCGGCGCGCCCCTCGCCGCTCGATCCTGACACTTGTGTGCGAAGGGCGAGCCACGAGCAAGACCGCCGCACACAGACAGGGCTCGACCCTTCCGAAGTAGAATCGACCGAATCGGGTAACCGGAGCGGTCGCTCGCCCCGGCTCCGACAGAACCGGACCAGTGCTGTTCACATCCGGCTCTTCGAGACGGCGGGTTGTAACCCCCACCGCCGGCCGGTCTACGACTAGAGTGGGCCCCAATGTCCAGACAAGAAACGCCTGGGTTCAGGTTGTTCTTGGATCGTGTCACGCGGCTGCGCCAGCGTGTTCTGGTCTGCCGGTGTTCACCGGTTTTCGCGGACTGCACGATCGAAGGAAACTGCGTCTCGCGCGACGGCGGCGGGATTCGCTGTTACAATGCGTCTCCAACGCTTGTGGACTGCTCGATTGCGTATAGCGTCGGCTCCCGCAGCGGCGGAGGAGTCTATGGGAGCCTCTCGGAGGCTGTGATCGAAAACTGCGTGGTTTCAGCCAATCAAGCGGGTAAGGGCCTGGAAATGAATAGACGTGTCAGATCGCGCCCAGATTTGGGTCAGATTCGGCCGATCCGATTGAGTGCA
>CAZFNT010000516.1:0-3437 GCA_964520315.1 uncultured Gemmatimonadota bacterium | reverse complement strand
TACGGATTCGATCCACTTCATACCGTGCCCAAAACAGGGCGCATGTCGAAGGCGGCTTCGGTCTGCTCAAGCCCACGCTCGAAGGGCTCACGCTGGAATCCGGAAGTCCGGAAACGCTCGCTGCCTCCTATCTCCACAATCTCGTGACCGCCGCGGCGCGTGCCGTCAATCAACGACCACGACGCGACCGCGGCGGTAAGAGTCGACTCGATCTCCTCCTCGCCGTCGCCACCACATCTCGGCTCGAGCGCCTCTTCTGGCTCACCGCCATCGCCGATGTCGTCAACACCCAAGCGAACGACGATCGACACAGGCTCTTTCGACTCTGCGCGCGCCGAATTGCCGCCACATACGCCTTGAGCCCAAGGGATCGCACTGCATCCATCCGCTTCCTCGCCGCCAAAATCATCGAGCTGAACTGAGTCGCCGCTCTCGTCCAAGCGCTTCACACCACGCCAAAGCGCGACTTCGGTTCTCACGCCAGAACCAGCTCCTCGCCCTGCATCAGCGACCCCTTTCCACGCCCTCCTTGGCTCGATCTCAAAGTGTCCACTGCTTCTGACTGGTAGGTGGTTGACAAGCGCACCGCCGGCGCTTCTCTCGGACCATCGTCGTTCCTCCGCGCAGTGGCTGATCCGCCTCCGCGTTCGTGGAACGAACCTAGCGCGACCCTCGTTAGACAGTCACGCACGCTTGCCGAAGGGACACGAACGTCGAGAAGAAGGTGCCATAGTTCAAAGAACTCCCCATTACCATACGCTCTACATAAGTTCGGATCTGTAGGGGGGCCGGAGGCAACCCCGGTCCCTACCCGGAAGCGGACGGTCCGCTTCCCGATCCGCCGCTGAACCGCAACAACGTTAGGCGCACATGCGGCCAGGAACTAGAGGCGACGTTCGTGCTACGGGAGGTCCTGATGCCGTGCCTCAGCAGCCAATGTCCCTGACTGAACACCAAGCCAGGTACTACGCAGAGGACCTGACGCGGCGCGCGGCAGGGGGCATGGATCGCCTGACGATGTCCTTGTTCGATGCAGCCGTCGATCTGAACCCGCACCAGATCGAGACAGCGCTCTTCGCGCTCGAATCGCCGCTCTCCAAGGGCGTCGTGCTGGCGGACGAGGTCGGCCTCGGGAAGACAATCGAAGCGGGCATTGTGCTGTGTCAGCTCTGGGCCGAACGCCGCCGGCGCCTCCTCGTTCTCTGCCCCGCTTCTATCCGCAAGCAATGGGCACTCGAGCTCGAAGAGAGATTCAACCTGCCGACCCGCGTTCTCGATGCGCGCACCTACGCCCAAGCGCTTCGGGAGGGGCATCCTCCGTTTTCCGAGAGCGCGATCCTGCTGCTGTCGTTCCACTATGCCTACCGCTTGCGTGAGGAGCTGAAGTCGATTCCCTGGCATCTGGTGGTTATCGACGAAGCCCACAAGCTGCGCAACGCCTACCGGCCGAGCAACAAGGTGGGCCAGGGCATTCGTTGGGCCACCGAGGGTTGCCGCAAGCTCCTCCTCACGGCCACGCCGCTGCAGAACTCGCTGCTCGAGCTCTACGGCCTGGCCTCGATCATCGACGAGCACCTGTTCGGGGACGTGAATGCGTTTCGCGCGCAGTACACAAGCGCCGGCGCCAATCTGGCCGAGCTGCGCAGCCGGCTGCGCGGCTTCTGCAAGCGCACGCTGCGCAACCAGGTCACCGAATACATCCAGTACACCGAGCGCCGCCCGATCACGCGGCCCTTCACGCCGACCGACGAGGAGCACGCGCTCTACGAGGCGGTCTCCGCGTTCCTGCGGCGGCCGATGAGCTACGCGTTGCCGGAGCGCCAGCGCCACCTCATGGCGCTCATCCTGCGCAAGCTCCTCGCTTCATCGCCCCGGGCCATCACCGCCACCCTGGATACGTTGATCGCTCGTCTGGAGACGCTGCGCGACGAGCGGGCGGCGAGCGACACCGACCCCGACCTCGGGCAGGTCCTCGTCGAGGCCGAGGAGCTCGAAGAAGAGCTGCTCGACGAGATTCTCGACGAGGAAGAAGGTGAAGACTCCGGATACGAAGCGCCGGCGCCGGTGGATCGACGCAAGCTCCAGGCCGAGATCGAGGAGCTGCGGCGGCTGGCTGCCCAGGCACGGGAAATCGGCACGGACTCGAAGGCACGCGCGCTGCTCGAGGCGCTGGAGATCGGCTTCGATCAGATGGACGCCCTCGGCGCCCAGCGCAAAGCCCTGGTCTTCACCGAGTCCCGGCGCACGCAGGAGTACCTGAAGGAGCTCCTCGAGAGCAACGGCCACCGTGGGCAGGTCGTGCTCTTCAACGGCACCAACAGCGGCCCCGAGGTGACGGCCATCTACGAGCGCTGGGTCGCGCGCAACGTCAAATCGGGCCGGGCCGCGGGCTCCCGCGCCGTGGACGTGCGCACGGCGCTGATCGAGCACTTCCAGGACGAAGCGGCGATCATGATCGCCACCGAGGCCGGCGCGGAGGGCGTCAACCTCCAGTTCTGTTCCCTGGTCATCAACCACGACCTGCCCTGGAACCCGCAGCGCATCGAGCAGCGCATCGGACGCTGCCACCGCTACGGGCAGAAGCACGACGTGGTCGTGATCAACTTCCTGAACGAGCGCAACGCGGCCGACCAGCGCGTGCTCGAGCTCCTGGCGGAGAAGTTCAAGCTCTTCAGCGGGATCTTCGGCGCTTCCGACGAGGTGCTCGGCAGCATCGAGTCCGGCGTCGATTTCGAAAAGCGCATCCTCGCGATCTACCAGGAGTGCCGCACCGAGGGCGAGATCGAGGCCGCGTTCAAGGCACTGCAAAGCGAGCTCGACGAGCAGATCCGCACGCGGCTCGACGAGGCGCGCGAAACCCTCTTCGAGCACTTCGACGAGGACGTGCATGAGCGACTGCGGCTCAGGCTCGCAGATGCCAGGGCCCAGCTCGACCGTGTCGGGCGACGCTTCTGGTCGCTCACGCGTTTCATGCTCGACGGCAGGGCCCGCTTCGACGAGGAGGCGCTCGCCTTCGACCTGGACAGCCCACCGCACGACGAGATCCAGCCCGGCCGCTACCACCTCATCTCCAAGGCCGCCCCGCAGGCAGAGGGTGAGGGCAGAGGCGGGCACGACGCCCTCCTGTACCGGCTCTCCCATCCCCTCGGGGAGCACGTCCTCGAGTCGGCCAAGGGCCTGGCGACGCCGCCGGCCTCGATCGTCTTCGACATCAGCGGCCATCCGATGCGCGTGCTCGCGGCCGAAGTGCTGCGCGGTCGAAGCGGCTTCCTGACGCTCGCGCAGCTTGGTATCGAGTCCTACGAACGAGAGGAGCACCTGCTGTTCTCGGGCGTCGACGAACAGGGTCACGCACTCGACCAGGAGACGATGGAGAAGCTCTTCGGTCTCTCCGGCCGGATCGAGGGCGAGGCGATGATTCCTACCGCCATCGAAAT
>CAZFNT010000515.1:0-3440 GCA_964520315.1 uncultured Gemmatimonadota bacterium | reverse complement strand
CATGACTGCCCCTTGTCCCACGACGACGCGACGAAAAAGGTCTGCGCCGACCGGTCGTCCGCGGTGTCGGAGAAGAGCGCGATGAGCTCTCCATCCGACAGGAAGGAAAGCTTCCACATCCGCAGGTTCGCGGCGTCGCCCACCCGAATCACCGAAGGCGCGGACCAGCTCGCGCCGGAGTCGGCGCTGTAGCGGGAGTACGCCGCCCCGCTGGCGTCGTAGGCCAGAACCAGAGCCCGATCGAGAGGATCGATGCCGAGGCACAGGCCCCGCGCGGAATCGATTCCCGCCGCCGTAATCTCCGAAGCTACCCAGGTCGCTCCGCCATCGGTTGTTCGCGCAAACCGGAGGGCGGGATCGTCGACCCAGTAGTACGCGTAGAGATGGTCCGGCTCGACCGTGTCGGAGTGGACCGCAAGCCGATTCCCTCCACCGGCCACCCCGTCATCGATCGTGACATCTCCCCAGCTTGCTCCGCGATCGAGCGAGCTCCGCGCGGCCAAATCGCCGCCCTGTACGTAAACGAGGTGAATCCGATCGGCCAGATCCACGACGATCCGGCTCTCCTCGACACCGGCGCCGGAGCTCAGGATCTGGGTCTTGCCGAAGTTCTCGTAGCAGCCGGAGCAAGCTCCGGCGATGGCCACGGCGGCCAGGATCGACGGCGCGGTCGAGTGCATAGAGGCTCTCCCTCGGCCACCTCACCGACGAAGGAGCGGATCGGCGGCCCGCACCTGTGATCCTGGTTCATATTTCGGCGAAGGGAAACTCGCAAGCAGAAGGGCTCAATCGACCATCCGCACGCCCGTCCGCTCTGACTCGTCTTCGAAAAGCTGTGTGATATAACGGGTTTCGGGCCCCACCTCTCCGTCGCCGATCGGTCGGCCATCCACCGCCGTAACGGCGACGAGTCCGCCCATCGTGCCGGTGCAGAACATCTCGTCGGCGCGGTAGACATCGGTGAGAGTGATGTCGCGGACCTCGCAGGGGATGTCGTTCGTCGCGCAGAGCGCGAGAACTGTCGCCCGCGTGATCCCTTCGGGGCAGGCCCGAGCCGGCGGCGTCACCAACTTACCCTCTTCGACGAGGAACACGTGGGTTGCGTTGGTCTCTGCCACACATCCGTTCATATCGAGCATCAGCGCATCGTCGACGCCCGCCGCGTTCGCCTGGATCTTGGCGAGAATCGACGAGAGCATGTTGGCGTGGTGGATCTTGGGATCAAGGCAGTCGGGCGGAGAACGGCGGATAGTACTCGTGATCAGCTCGATTCCATCGGTGTCGTAGACCGGTGGCTTGTGCTCCGCGAGGATTATCAGCGTGGGGCCGGACCGGTTGAGACGGGGGTCGAGCCCGGAGGTGATCTTCTCGCCGCGCGTCAGCGTCAGGCGGATATAGACGCCGTCCGTCATGTCGTTCTCGTCGAGCGTTCGCCTGATCTCCTCGATGATGCGCTCTCGCGACGGGATATCGGTGAAGGCGAGCGCCAGAGCGGACGACTGAAGTCTGTCGAGGTGCTCTGTCAGCTTGTACACCCGGCCCTTGCTGAGCCGCAGCCCCTCCCAGATAGCGTCGCCTCCCTGCACCGCACTATCGAATGGACTGATCCTGGCCTGGTCGCGGTGGACCAGCTCGCCGTTTATGTTGACGATGATGTCGCGGTTCTTCTCGTTGAATCTCTGCAGCATCGGGAGCCTCCTTGGAACGTTGCCTTGAGAATCTGCCTTCCAGGCGTTGGTGGGAAGGTGTTTTTCGGCCGGTCGGGGCGAGCCCCGTCCACCCCCGACAAAAGAAGGGACCGGCAACGCCTCTGGGACATGAAATGGCCCTTTCCGGCTATGCTGAGAACGTGAAAATCGTTCGTCTCTCGGAACCATCGATCGGCGCACTGGAGCGCCGCTACATCGACCAGTGTATCGATTCGGGCCAAATGACCGCCGGTGGTCCCTTCGAAGCGCGACTCGAAGAGATCGTCGCGCTCCATCTGGGCGTCGATCCCGCTCTGGTCGTGGCCACTACATCGGGCACCGCGGCGCTCACTCTGGCCCTGCTCGAGCTCGGTGTCGGCCCGGAGGACGAGGTCGTCGTTCCACAGCTCAGCTACGTCGCCCCCGCGAACGTCGTCGCATGCCTGGGGGCACGGGTGGTCTTCGCCGCGGTGGAGCCGGAGACCGGTCTGGTCTGCCCCTCGGAGCTCGCCGCCCTTCTGAGCGACCGCGTTCGAGACCGAGGCCGCCCGCCCAAGGCGGTGATCGGCGTCGACCTCTTGGGGCGGGTGGCGCTCTGGTCCTCTCTGCTCGAGATCACCGATCGACACGAGTGCGCGCTGGTGGAAGACGCCTGCGAGGCTCTCGGCGCCACGGGCGAGGACGACCTGCCGGCCGGGCGCTGGGGCCGTATCTCCTGCTTGAGCTTCAACGGCACCAAGACCGCGAGCGGAGGCGCTGGCGGGGCGATCCGGCTGGCCGATGCGCAGGCGGCCGGGCGAACACGCGAACGCGCCAACCACGGCCGCCGCCCCGGGCGCGATTTCGTCCACGAGCGGATCGGGGGCAATCACCGCATCACGAATCTGCATGCGGCCATCGCAACGGCGCAGATGGAACGGCTCGACGAGCTGGTCGAGGGGCGGCGGAGGGTCGAAACCCGCTATCGAAGCGCCGTGACGCAGCATCGACTTCCGCTCGCCTGGCTCGACGTGCCCCCCGGCACCCACCACCTGGACTGGCTCCCCCCCTGCCTCGCGCCCGATCCCGACTGCCGTGAGCGGGTGCTGGACGTGCTGAACAGCGAGGGCGTCGAAGCCCGCCCCTTCTTCGAGCCTTTGCACCGACTCCCCGCCTTCACCGCCTGCCCGCGCGGCTCGACCGCGGCAGCCGAAGACCTGGCCGCTCGCGGCTTCCTCCTACCCTCCTCCGCGAGCATGTCCGACCATCAGATCGACGGCATTGTCCAGATCCTCTCTCGCTGCTTCTCATGATCGATCGACTCTCATTCTCTCTCTCGGGCATCATGGCACTCGCCGCCTTGGCCGGCTGCGAAGGGCCCTGCTGCGATCCACCCTCCGCTCCGGTGGAGCTCGTGCTTCGAGAGATCGTGCTCGCTGGCGAGCCGCTGGCCGGTGTGGTCACCGATCCCTCGGGCAACGCGTGGACATCCCGTTTTCGTGGAGATGGCTACAAGATCACGCCCGACGGAGCAACCGAGCTCCTCGATTCGCCGATTCGGCTCGGTGCGGACCGAGTAGACATCGACCGCGACGCGGTCGGCGATCCGATCTTCTCGGTTTGGTATCGAGGCGTCGCCATCGTCCATGCCGCCGAATCGCCACTCGCCTACACAGTATTCGACGGCACCACCGACTGCCTGCCCTCTGCGCGCGCGACCGTGGTCCGCGGCGAGCCGGATGGATCGATCCTGGTCGGCATAGCGCGCAGCGA
>CAZFNT010000514.1:0-3455 GCA_964520315.1 uncultured Gemmatimonadota bacterium | reverse complement strand
CGCGAAGCGCAGCGAACATCTGATGCTCAAAATGGCCGGATTGTTGCTGGTCGCCCACTGGGTCGATCTCTATCTCGCCGTTCAGCCGGCGCTCTCTCCAGCTGCGCCCCGACTCGGCATCTGGGAGCTCGCGCCTGTCGTAGGAGCGGTTGCTCTCTTCATGCTTGCTTTTCGACGAAACTTCGCCTCGACCGACGTCGTGCCGAGAGGCGACGCCTTTCTGTCGGAGAGCTTGCACCACCATCAATAAGGAAGAGTCAATGGCTACACCCGACCTCATTGACTTTCGCCAAGAACGCATTCGAACTCTGCACTATACGTGGATCGCGTTCTTTGTCACCTTCTATGTGTGGTTCAACATGGCGCCTTTGGCCACAACCATGTTGCAGAGCATCGACTGGCTGACCAAGGAACACATCAAAGTGTTGGCCATTAGCAATGTGGCCTTGACCATCCCCGCCCGCATCGTCATAGGTGCATTGATCGACCGCTATGGGCCCAGAATCGTCTTTTCGTTCCTCATGATCACCATGGCCGTGCCGGCATTCACGTTTGCGTTCGGCAATACCTTCACGCAACTGTTGATTTCACGTTTGCTCCTGGGTTCGATTGGAGCCGGCTTCGTCATCGGCATCCGGATGGTTGCACAGTGGTTCCCGAAGAACATGGTTGGTCGAGCGGAGGGTTTTTATGCGGGGTGGGGTAACTTCGGTTCAGCGGCGGCGGCGATGACACTGCCTTGGATCGGACTGACCTTGTTCAGTGAGAAGTTCGGGTTGGGAGATGACGGATGGCGCTGGGCGCTTGCGTTCAACGGCTTCGTCTCGCTGGCATATGGAATTGCGTACCCATTTCTAGTACGGAATCTGCCGGATGGAGAGAAATTCAAAGGAGCAAGAAGAACTGAACCGATGACGGTGACCTCATGGGGAGACCTAGCTCTGTACATAGGGTGGTCCTTCCCCTTGGTAGGAGCCATGGCGATCCTCACATGGCGCATCAGCAATGTTGAGATCGATGGACTAGCCATCCTCTCGGGCCTAACTCTGTACGGCATCTATGGAGTTCTGGCATTGATCTATGTGGCGCATGTGATCAAGACCCTTCAGGTCAATGTGCCCAGGCTGAAGGCCGGCGTGGCGAAGGAAGACCGATATCATTGGGGAAGCGTGGCGGCGCTCAACAGCACCTACTTCGCGAATTTCGGAGCCGAGCTGGCAGTGGTATCGATGTTGCCGATGTTCTTCGAGACAACATTCAGAGGCCTTCGAGGTGCCGACGGCAGCTTCCTCATGACCGCGACTTTGGCCGGTTTGATCGCGGCATCCTTTGCTTTCGTCAATCTTTTCGCGAGGCCACTCGGCGGCCTGCTCTCCGATACGATGAAGAGTCGCAAGAAGACGATGCTCATCTACATGGCGGGGATCGCGCTGGGCTTCCTGGGGATGGCGAATATCGGTAGCTATGGAGCAATCGCGGCGGACGGAGCGCAAGAGGTCGTGCCGATGTTCGAAGGGCTCTGGTGGTTGATCGCGGCCATTGGGATTACCGTTGCCTGCTCGATGTTCGTTCAGGGTGCGGAAGGCGCGACCTTCGCGATCATCCCGATGATCAAGAAGGAGATGACCGGTCAAATAGCCGGTATGGCCGGGGCCTATGGCAATGTCGGAGCCGTCTGCTACCTGGTTCTCTATTCACTGGTGGATGCAAGGACTTTCTTCTACACGATAGCTGCGGGCGCGTTTCTCAGTCTTCTCTACTGCTGGTACGCTCTGGAGGAGCCCGAAGATGCGTTCTCCACGGATATGTGAGGAGCCGACAATGAGAACTCTCAACGCGTCGACAATAGCGATCGCGCTCTGTGTGCTCTTCGTTGCATGCGCCCCACCCGGCAGCGGGAGCGACGACATGGTTCGAATGGTGCTGCCGGAAGGAGATGTCGCCGCGGGCCGGAGGGCACTCCAGGATCTTCGCTGCACACTGTGCCACGCCGTGAAAGGGGAGACGGGGTTACCAACTCCGACTACCACTTCACCGGGCCCCGAGCTGCGAGGATCAACCATGGCCGGCCTGTCCCGTGGGGCGCTCGCCACCGCGGTCGTAGCGCCGGCTCACGTAAATGTGGAGTCCGCTGAGCTCTGGACCGACTGGTCGAATCGGCAGCGAGTCTGGCTCGGTCCGGGACAGCAGCAGGCGGAGGAAGTTCCGGAGGAGCGATCGCGCATGCGGAACTACCGTGCCGTGATGACCGTGCAACAACTGAGCGATCTGGTCGCCTACCTTGAAGCAAGTACAGATCGATGACATTCTCAACAAAGCGAGGAACGGCGTGGCAAATGTAAATCTGCGCGAGTGGAATGTAGAGGACGAGGGCTTCTGGGAGTCCACGGGCAAATTGATAGCCAATCGGAATCTGTGGATCTCAATTCCCAGCTTGCTCTGCGGTTTCGCTGTCTGGCTGATGTGGGGAATCATCGTCGTTCAGATGCTGAACCTCGGCTTTCCCTTCACTCAAACCCAGCTTTTCACCCTGACCGCCATCGCGGGGCTGACCGGAGCGACACTCAGAATACCCAGCACCTTCTTCATCCGGATCGCCGGAGGTCGAAACACGATATTCTTTACTACCGCGTTGCTCATGATCCCCGCGTTGGGAACCGGTATTGCACTCCAAAGCCAAGACACACCTCTATGGGCATTCCAATTTCTGGCGTTCTTGTCGGGATTTGGCGGCGGGAACTTCGCGTCATCGATGAGCAACATCAGCTTCTTCTTCCCCAAGCGTGTCCAGGGAATGTCGCTTGGGCTCAACGCGGGCTTGGGGAACTTCGGCGTGACCACGATGCAGATCTTGGTTCCCTTGGTGATGACCTTTGCTCTCTTGGGGGGGCTGAGCGGCGAATCGATGACGCTCATCAACACGAGCGGAACTCTGATCGGGAAGATCGAGGCAGGCTCCGCCACGTGGATTCAAAACGCCGGCTTTGTTTGGCTGCTCTTCTTGGTTCCCCTGGCGTTCTTCGGCTGGTTCGGAATGAACAACCTGGTGACGCCGGCAGTTACTCCGAAGCTGGGTGGCCCCTTGCCGGCGTTCGCGAAGATCCTCTTCCTCTTGGCCATCGGATTCGTCACGGCTGCCTTCGGGCTCTTCTTCATCCTGCCGGCCCCGGCGGGACTCGAGGGCGGTAGTTGGTTCGTTGACAACATTCTGAAGAACAAGTGGATCGTTCTGCCCATCATCATTGCGCTGACCGTAATGCTGATGAAGGTGCTTTCGCCGGGGGAACTCAAGGAGAACTTGGCCCGGCAGTACCGCATCTTCGACGACAGGCACACGTGGGCGATGACGGTCATCTACACGATGACCTTCGGTTCCTTCATCGGCTACTCGGCGGCGTTCCCTCTGGCGATCAAGGTGATCTTCGGATTCACGCACGTGGCGGGGCCCGACGGTG
>CAZFNT010000513.1:0-3456 GCA_964520315.1 uncultured Gemmatimonadota bacterium | reverse complement strand
GCGTCGAACATGACCCTCATCGGCCCGATGTAGTCGGCCGGTCTGGAGATCACAGTGCAGTCAGAAAACGCCGTGACCGTGCTGGGATCAGATCCGATGACCGAGCCGATCCTCGACACCTTCGGATCGACCTGCATCACATCAGAGAGGGCGCGATGGACCAATTCGTATACGCTGGTGTCGCATTGGGCCTTTCTGATGAGTCTCCTGAAGGCCACAATGTCGACGAAAGCGACGATGCACTCTTCGACGGTCACAGTCGAGCGGATCTCTGGCTCTTCTTGCGCTTCTGACGCCGTCACATCGCACCGTATGAGGTCAACACGGCCATTCGTCCCAGGGCGGCGCGGCGCCTGAACTCGGTCTCCACCGTGTCCTCATCTGCCGTCCTGTCGAGCAGTCGAGCCACCTCTTCCCGATAGCCCCGATAGTACCAATCGGCCACGGTACCCTCAGAGACGTCACCCAAATCTGTCCCGCCAACAATGCCCTTCTCCAGGGAGCTCGGGAACCCTCCGCTCGCTCGCTCGCCCATCGGAGCCGCTTTCCACAGGCGCGAGACGAGATCGTCCATCTGCGATCCATATAGTACATCGTAGACGCGCGCGCTGGGTTTGATCTGCCTTGCGACCTGGACGCCGATCCCAAGCGGGAAGGCGATTGCTCTGTGCCGTTGCCGCTTCAGGACGAGCTTGTCGATGCGCGAGAGCACGTCGAGTGGCGCACCAGGGTGGGCCTCCCTCAGCAGCTCGGCTCTGGCGTTGGCCACGGCGTTGCGTGACTTTTCCGGCTCCCGCCGGGCCCGCCTGTCATCAGTGAGCCCTTTCCACAGCGCCGCGAAGTGGGCCACATAGAACAGCCTCTGGACCAGGGTCACGCAGAAGCGCTCCTGCTGGGTCTTGGGCATGCTCTTGTAACGCACCGTCTCCAGAATCAGTGTCGACAGGTATTCCGTAAATGCGTCATAGTTACAGCGGAAACCGAATACAAAGACGAGAATGTCCGCGAAGCTGTCCGAGAGGTCATGCACGACTTGCTGGCGTGAGTCCTCCTGGTCGAACGCCCCTCCGAGGGACCGGATACGACGATCGAGTTCACTCGCCAGCGTCGATTCTGGTGCGGAGTAGAGGTTGTGAAAGACGTGCTGGCCGGCTTCGTGCCACAGCTGTGGCAGCACGAGGTGAAGAGAGAAAGCGTAGCGAATCGGAACCTGGATGACACCGGTCAGGCGTTTGCTGGCGATCGTCGCATCTGACGTAAAGATGGTGGCGAACAGCGGAGCGCCGGCGCGGCCATCGGTCTTCAGCGCATCGGGCAGCAGTGAGTAGAACTGGTGCAACAAGCGATCGGCGATCAGGAGAGGCTTCTGGAGCCCGCCGCGGTAGTTAGTGAGACCGTAGCTGTGCTTGAACAACGGCTCGAACGAGCCCGCGGTGCGCTCACTCAGAACCCGCCGCAGGACCACACACCATTCGCGCACATGCAGGCGGTAGTGGTCGAGAAGCTCGTACCAGCAGTTCTGAATGGGATCGCTGGCGGCGCCATCGACCAATGTGAGCGTGGCTTCGGCCTGCCGGAGCAAACGCTCGAGGCCGCTGGCGCACGCCGCCAACGGAGCCCTGAGATCGCAACAGTGTGCCGTGTCTCGCAGCGCGTACTGAATCAGCGCCAGGCTTCTGGTGACCGTGGTGCGAAGTGCGGGCTGGAGCAGGCCGGGGCAATCATCGAGGATCTTCCGAGCGGCGGTTGCGGGCGGGAGCGAACTGCTGCAATCGCAGGGGGAGCAGACGTCACGGATCGGGAGCGCCAAGGGATCGACAGGCGCGCCGGCGCCCGGAGCGGCGAGGTCGGCGGTTTGGGTGGTGAGCAGGTGGGTTTCCAGTCTTTGCACGCCTGCGGCACGGAGCCTTGGAAAAGACTGGCGAAGGCGGTGAAGAAACCGGTAGGCGGAGAGCGAGCCCCTGAAAGCGACGGAACCGTCCCACTTGCCGTCCAGCACGTAGGTTCCCGTTGGGCTGTCTGAGAAGGCGGCCCCGAGGGCGCGGAGGGCATCGTGGAAGCGACCGGGTTGGGCCCGAAAAAAGAGCGAAGGGCTGACAACGGGGACGCCGGCTTGGTCTTGCTGCTCCTCGATGCTGGTCCAGTCGGCGCCGACCATGGTGAGTGCTCGCTGAAAGACCAGCACATTGGAACCATCGGAACAGTGGATCGGCAGCGACTCGATGCGCAGGACAAAGTCGAGGAAGTCGCCGACCGATTGGCCGAATGATCCGTGGATGGCCAGGTCTGGCCAGCCGAGCGTGTAGTGTACGGTGCCCGATACCCCCTTCGCGGCGCGCAGATCTTCCTGGATTGTGCCGACCAGGCATCTCTCCAGCTCACACCCGTGGGCTCGATACGCGGCTCTGGAGACTCGCAAGTAGGTGACGAACTCGATCGGCTGGTCGCGCGTGCTGGAGCCGTCGCCTCCATCCTCTTGTTCGTACGGAACGGAGAGAATCCACGTCGATGCCTCTGCCGGGGAGTCGACCAAGTGTGATTGAAGGTTGTGGATGAACCGGAAGTCCGCGGTGGCGAATCTGAGCGTAAGATCGGCCTGGCCGGCGATGCTGGTGACCTCTACGCCTTCAATGGCGAGCGAACGACCGCCCTCGTTCTGCCACTCGGCTTGGGCGGCAAGTATGGCGCGCTCAAACGCATCGACGTTTTCGGAGTCATCCCCCAACGCGACAACGAAGTGCCCACAGCACACGCCGTTTCGACCAACTACGAGCACATGCCCTCCTTTTCTCGAGTGGGCAGCGTGGCATCATATACCCGCTACCGCGACAGATCGACTCCAAGCTTGTTGAAGAAGTCTCTGGACCTCTGCCGATCCCTTTCGCTGACATCAGCGGTGGGTCCAGCGCCGGGCGCGGTTTCGGGGGCCGGATCGAAACACATATCCCCATACCCGGGCCCGATCGTGCGGGGAACGACCGGGATGTCGGGCCCCAGGCGCGTCGGCACAGACAGTTTGCCCTTGAGCGCCGCGAAATAGGCCCGTGAATCTTGCCGTGAACCAGGACTGTCACCATCGAGAGCGCTTCGCTCGCGGCGATCGTCCGATCTGTTTTCTTTCATCTGCACTCTTCCGGGTGGTCGGGTCAGGCCTTGCATCGTGGCGATGCGCCTGCCGAAGCGCGGAATGTTACAGGAAACCGTGTGTCGGGGCAAACAGAAGTCGCCAAGATCCTGTCCAGTATAGCAGGATTCCCGGGACCCAGTGCTCGCGGACCTGCGTTGGATTCGCTGCGAACGGCTCCTGTTCCCCGCTCTTGGCTGCAACTTCCACACGTTCAAGGTGCGTCGAGATGTGTGCGGCGTCAAGAGCGGCACCGAGCGGGATCCCAACTTGGCCACTATCGAGAATTGACCCGCCCCCGCTCATGAGAACTGAGCCAGCTGGAGAGGCGA
>CAZFNT010000512.1:0-3463 GCA_964520315.1 uncultured Gemmatimonadota bacterium | reverse complement strand
GAGCGATTGAAGGAGCGCGGATACACAACCGCAGCCTTCGTCAGCGCATTCCCCGCCGGTCCCCGTTTCGGGCTCGATCGCGGATTCGATCTCTTCGACGCGGAGTTCCTGAAGCAACCCGCCGAAGAGATCGTGTCGCCGAGCGGCGCAGTGAGCACCGGCAAGAACCAACGTAGCGCAAGCGAAACCACCGATCTCGCGCTCGATTGGCTGGCAACGGCCGAGGAGCCGTACTTCCTTTGGCTCCACTATTTCGACCCGCACGATCCCTTGCTGATGCCGCCCGGGCTACGTCTTCACCCACCACCCCGCGACGCCCGCGACTACCTGGCCCGAGTGTACGACGTCGAGTTGAATTACATGGATGGGCATATCGGGCTGGTGATGAAGGCGCTCGAGGAGTCGGGCCAGGGGGATCGAAGCGTCGTCGCGGTGGTGGCGGACCACGGCGAGGGGCTCGGTGATCACGGCAACTGGACGCATGGTTTTCTTTATCAAGAGCAGCTGCGGGTGCCGATGATCCTGCGCCTGCCGGGTGATCCGGGAGGTCGCAAAGTGGAGTCGACCGTGAGGTCCATCGATCTGGCGCCGACACTCCTGGAGCTCGCGGGGATCGAAGCCGGGGACCGGCGCGAGATCGAGGGACTGAGCCTCACTCCGTTGCTGACCGAGGCGAGAGTATTCGAACACCGTGTCGCCTATGCGGACGCGCTGGACCGATACAACAACTGCGCTGCCGACAATGTCTGCGACAGTCGGCCGGACCGACTCTACTCGATCGTCGATTTTCCCTGGAAGTACATCCACCACGAGGGCGGTCTGGGGCACGAGCTCTACAACCTGCTCGACGACCCCGGTGAAACATCGAATCTGATCGCTTCGCGGGATGGCGTGCGCCGGCGCATGCTCGCGATCCTCTCACGCCGCATCCGCGACACGGCCCCGGAGACACACGCGCCGATGCCCGAAGAGGACATGAAGCGTCTGCGCGCTCTCGGATACGTGGAATAGGCCACGAACATGTCCACCGAATGCCCAGGCTGCGCCGTCCCGGTCGAGCGAGACACCCCTGCCTGCCCCATCTGTGGCTACGAGTTTCCGCGCCATCCCGCCCGATTCCGAGTCTTGACGGTCGCGGCCCTGGCGGGCTTCGCGCTCTTTCTCTTCGCCGGCTTGGGGCGTGGCTGCTAGGAGCGTGTTGCGGATCTACCCGTCGAGCTCGACCAAGATCAGCAACTGCTGCTCGAAGAGCAGCTCTCGAAAGCGCGCTCGCCCAACGAGCTCGATCGGGTAGTCGGCCGCGACCCGGATCGCCTCGTCGGTGAAGAAGCCGGTGGTCACCAGCACAGCCTTGTTGGCCTGGACCGCGCGGAGCGTATCGCCGAGCCCGACCACTCGTGGACCATCCACCGCTTCCTCTCCCGCGGCAATGCAATGGAAGAGGTAGACCCCGCCCACGAGGGGACGTTCGTCGCGCGCCAATATGTCGAAGGAGCTCTCGCTGACCTGCTCCGACGAGACTGTCTCGAGGTCGATCCGATCCAGCAAGCGCCGCACGATCTCTTCGAGACGCTCTGGGGCCAGCTCGGCGAGTCGTGCGCTGATTTCGTCCTTCCGCCCGGCCATGGCCCGATCGCGCTCGGTCGAGACAGAAGCGGCGCCACGCCGCGAGATCGCGATGACCGCGAAGCCGACCACCGAGGCGATCGCGACGAGAACGAGCAGAGTCACCGGATCATATCGTCGATGATCTTCTGCTCTTCACCCTTTTCCAGATGACGATCATTGGCGATCGCCTGGGAGAGCCCCCACCAGGTTGCGAATCCCAGAATGAAGAGCATGCCCACAATCGGGATGTTGTCCGGTTTCGTCACGATCTCCAGAAAGTTTTCCATCGCTCGATTCCATGGGTTGGGTCGGCTGCCCGATGATTCGGTCGTTATCGGCCTCGATCACGTCGATTGTCGCGATCTTCCCCGCTGGCGCTCCGCCGCCGCGAATGGCGACACGAACATAGTGCGAGGAGAGGGCGAGAGCATACCCGGTCTCGGGCTCGGCGCGGCCCTCGATCAGCACGCTGATTCTCCGCCCCACGAATGACGCGGCGTAGGCTCGATCCTTCCTCGCCAGCAACGCGCGAAGCACACCGGCGCGCTCCGTCCTCGTTCGGTCCGGCACCGCACCGGACATGGTCGCCGCCGCAGTTCCGGGCCGAGCTGAGAACGGGAAGACGTGACCGTAGCTCCACGGCCCCTCGCGCAGCAGCCGGTCGGTCGCCTCGAATGCCTCTTCATCCTCGCCCGGAAAGCCGACCAAAAAGTCCCCACCGAAGCGGATCGAGGAATCGATCTCGTAGAGACGGCTGACCAGACGATCGATCTGCGCCCTTCTCGATCCGCGCTTCATCAGGCGCAGAATCCGATCATCGCCACTTTGAACCGGGATGTGGACGTGCCGGGCGAGCTTCGGATGCCCGCCGACAAGGTCGATCAGATGATCGTCGTAGTCCTGCGCCCCCACGGAACTCAACCGGATCCTCTCGAGACCGTCGATCTTCACCAGCGACTCGATCAGCTGCGCCAAGGTCGGGCGCCCCTCGATGTCCCGCCCCCAGGCGCCCGGATCGACGCCGGTGAGCGAGAGCTCGGAATAGCCCGCGTCGACGAGGGCGCACGCGTGCGTCACCACACGCTCCCTGGCGAGCGATCGACTGGCGCCACGCACCGACTTCACGATGCAAAATGTGCACTGATAGTCGCAGCCGTCCTGGATCTTCAAGAAAGCGCGGCTCTGGCCGCCGAAACCGGTGAGCGGCGTTGGCGCGAAGGTCGAGCCTTCGCCTTCGATCTCCACGACCGTCTTGCCGTCCGCGCCGCCCTCCAAGAGCTCGGGAATCGCCAGCTTGGCTCGATTCCCGACCACCAGATCGACACCGGAAATCTCGGCGATGGACCGCGCATCTCGCTCGGCATAACAGCCGGTCACGACTACCCTCGCATGGGGCGTCGCGCGCAACACACGCCGCACCAGCTGCCGCGATTTGTAGTCTGAGCGGGCGGTCACGGTGCAGCTGTTGATCACCACCACATCGGCGGGAGACCCCAAGGGTACAATTTCGTACGCCCGCGCTTCGAAAGCCTCGCCGAGCGCATGGCTCTCGTAGGTGTTGAGCTTGCAGCCAAGCGTCGCGAAGGCGACCGTCCGCATCAGCGTCGCCCCCCCTTCGCCGGCCGCCGCGATCGGTGAGCCCCGCCACCCGCGCAGATCCGCAGCACCAGCTCGCGCCCGCGGGAACGCCTGGCTTCGATCCCCCCCCCGGTGCTCTTCAGGTCGAGATCGGCCGAGAGCAGCTCCTTCAGCACGAAGTGCAAGCGGTTGAGGTCGAACCGGGGGGCCTGGCGCAGGAAATGCCAAGTGGCTGCTCCGACCACCGCCAGAGGATCTTCTCCCGCCGCATATAGGC
>CAZFNT010000511.1:0-3474 GCA_964520315.1 uncultured Gemmatimonadota bacterium | reverse complement strand
GGGTGGTCCCATTCGTCGGCCGTGACCATCTCGGCCGTGTGGGGCGCCTGGACCAGCGGATTGTCTCGCGGATCGACTCTCCCCTCTTCGATGGCACCGATCTCGCGGCGAATCGCTATTAGAGAATCCACCAGCCGGTCGAGCTCCTCTTTCGATTCGCTTTCGGTCGGCTCGATCATCATCGTGTTCGGCACGGGCCACGAGATCGTCGGTGCGTGGAAGCCGAAATCGATGAGCCGTTTCGCGACATCGGCCACCGTGATGCCGCAGCTCTTCTTGAAGGGTCTCAGGTCGACGATGAACTCGTGCGCCACGCGGCCCGACTCGCCCCGGTAGAGGATCGGGAAATGAGCGCCGATCCTCTCGGCCATGTAGTTCGCGCTCAATATCGCAACCTGAGAGGCCCGCCGGAGTCCGTCCGCGCCCATCAGCCGGATGTACATCCAAGAAATCGGCAGGACCGACGCGCTGCCGAAAGGCGATGATGCAATCGCACCGGCGTCGCCACCGCAAGGGACGATGCCGTGACCGGGCAGATGAGAGCGCAGGTGCTCCGCGATCGCGATCGGTCCAACACCTGGCCCGCCGCCGCCGTGGGGGATCGCGAAGGTCTTGTGCAGATTCAAGTGACAAACGTCGACCCCGTAATCGCCAGGACGACAGAGACCGACCTGAGCGTTGAGGTTGGCGCCGTCGAGATACACTTGCCCACCCTGCTCGTGCACGATGCGGCCGAGCTCGACGATCGACTCTTCGAACACCCCGTGGGTCGAGGGGTAAGTGATCATGATAGCGGCGAGCTCGCTGCCGTGTCGCTCCGCCTTTTCGCGCAGATCATCCAGGTCGATATTGCCCGAATCGTCGCACGCGACGACCACCACCTTCATGCCAGCCATGACCGCACTCGCCGGGTTAGTGCCGTGTGCGGAGTCGGGAATGAGACAGATATTGCGCTGCTCTTCGCCGCGCTCGGCATGATAGGCGCGGATCGCCAGTAAACCGGCGAGCTCCCCTTGTGAGCCGGCATTCGGCTGCAAAGAAACCGCCGAAAGACCCGTGATCTCGGCGATCATCGTCTCTAGCTCGGCGATCAGGCGACGGTAGCCGAGAGTTTGCTCGAGAGGCGCGAAAGGGTGCAGCTCACCAACCTCAGGCCAGGAGACCGGCATCATCTCGACGGCGGCGTTCAATTTCATCGTGCAGGAGCCGAGTGGAATCATCGATGTCGTTAGCGACAGATCTTTCGCCTGCAAGCGGTGGATGTAACGAAGAAGCTCGTGCTCACCGTGAAAGCGCTCGAAGACAGAGTGGCGAAGAGGCGAAGTCGTGCGCACCCACGCCGACTTGCCCGACGCTTCTTCGATGCGTCGTTCGTCGACCGTAGCGGGGCTCGAGGAAGGGTCGCCAGCGACAATTTTTCGGATCCATTCGAGATCGTCGTCAGTGGTGGCCTCGTCGAGCGTGATTCCGATGTGTCGCTGATCGATCTCACGCAAGAGCATGCCCGCATCGCGGGCCCGCCGGTGCACGTCGCCGGCACGGTCGACCTCGACTCTCAAAGTGTCGAAAAAGGGACCTTCGTCGAGAAGGAAGCCCTCACGTTCTAGCGTCGACGCCAACGACCTCGTGCGCCGGTGGATCTCGCCTGCGATCCGCCGCAACCCGCCGGCGCCGTGGTAGACGGCGTACATCGACGCCATGATGGCGAGAAGTACTTGCGAAGTGCAGATATTCGAAGTAGCGCTCTCTCGCCGAATATGTTGCTCGCGACTCTGCAAAGCCAGGCGCAGCGCGGGCCGGCCTTCGCTATCACGCGTGACACCCACCAGGCGCCCCGGCACCTTCCGTTTCAGCGCGCTGCGCGTAGCGAAGTACGCCGCGTGGGGACCACCAAAGCCCATGGGGATGCCGAAGCGTTGGGTCGAACCGATCGCAATGTCGGCCCCGAACTCCCCCGGCGGCTTCAGATAAGCCAGGCAGAGTAAATCCGCTGCGGCGATCAAGAGACCGCCACCTTCATGCACCCGATCCGCCAGCGACGAATAGTCGTGCACGCGGCCGTAGGTGGTGGGGTACTGCACCAAAGCGCCAAAGGCGGATCCGTCGAACTCGAAGCTCTCGTGCGCGGCGACCCTCACATCGATCCCGATCGGCTCCGCGCGCGTGCGCACGACATCGAGTGTCTGGGGATGGCAGCACTCCGAGACCCAAAAGATGTCGCCAGTTTTGCGGCGGCGCGCGGCGGCGCACACGGCCATAGCCTCGGCGGCGGCGCTCCCCTCATCGAGAAGCGAAGCGTTGGCGATGTCGAGTGCCGTCAGCTCCGTCACCATGGTCTGGAAGTTGAGCAGTGCCTCGAGTCGCCCCTGCGAGATCTCGGCCTGGTAGGGCGTGTACTGCGTGTACCAACCGGGATTCTCCAGGATGTTCCGCTGGATCACCGCGGGCGTGAGGCTCGGGGAGTAACCCATGCCGATAAACGACCGCGAGATCCGATTCTCGGACATGATCGAGCGAAGCTCGGCCAGTACCGCATGCTCCGGTCCAGCTTCGGGGAGATCGAGCGGATCCTTCGACGCGATGCACGCGGGGATCGTCTCGGCGACCAGGGAGTCGAGATCGGGCACGCCGAGCGCGCTCAGCATCTCTTCGATCTCGGCGGGCCGGGGACCGATGTGGCGAGCGGCAAAACCGTCGATTGGGGGGATGGAACCTGCCGGCATCGGCTCACCATCTTTCAGAGAAAGCGGCCTGAGGGTAGAAGCCCTACTCGGCGATCGATTCGCGGTACGCGGAGGGAGCCAATAGAGCGTCGAGCTCACCGGTGTCGGAGAGCCGCACCTTCACGAGCCATCCTTGGGCGTAAGGATCGTCGTTCACCGATTCGGGCGCCTCTTCGAGCCCTTCGTTGATCTCGACGACCTCTCCGCTCACGGGGGAGTAGAGATCCGACACCGATTTCACCGATTCGATGGTGCCCAAGACCTCGCCCCGCACGACAGCCTCACCAACCTCGGGCAACTCTACATACACAATGTCTCCGAGCTCGCCCTGCGCAAAATCGGTGATGCCGATGGTCACGGCGTCGTCTTCGACCTTCACCCATTCGTGGTCGCTAGAGAAGAGAAGATCTTCCGGCACAGTCGCCATTTTAGTGAATCTCCGTTTTCTTCGTGGGCTCCGGCGCACAATCCCCCGGCAAGGTCACTGTCAGGCTCTGCGCAGGCTCCCGGTCTTGTAGAAAGGGGGTTTGACGATCCGGGCGGGAATCGCTCTCTCCCGAACCATGATCTCGATATCTGCTCCCGCTCTGGTGTACGGGCGTTTCACGTAGCCGGTACCGATCGCCCGGCGAAGAGAGGGGCTGAAAGTGCCGCTACGCACTTCACCGACCTCTTGGCCATCGAGCACGATCGGGTGGCCTTTTCTGGGGATCCGCCGCCCCTCCGCCTCGAAGGCTACCAATCTGCGCCC